>JANXMO010000294.1 GCA_025354615.1 Burkholderiales bacterium
CTACGACCTTGTCACCGTCAAAGCTGAATTTGTCGCCGACGAACTTGGCGGTGGGAAATTCGCTGGCGTTAAAAAAATCTTTGCTCTTGAGGTGACCGTCGAGCGGGGCCACACCGGTGCTGATGGACGTGGTGTCCAGCGTGAATTCGGCCTTGCCGGTTTTGGCGGCGCGGTCCAGCGTCACAGTGCCTTCTTTTTTGTCGAAGCGACCGCGCAGCGTCGAGGTGCCAAAGTGGCGGGCTTCGAAGGTCACGAAGGTGTGCGTGGGGTCGGCGTTGTAGGTGACATTTTCGGCCTGTGCCGCGCCAGCAAAAGCCAATGCTGCGACGGCAACCAAATTCATTTTCTTCATGGATTTCCTGTTTTTAAAGGGACAACATCACAGCGTGGGAAGGGAGAACAACATCACGGCGCGCCCACGCCCGTCAGCGCCAGCTTGAACTTCACTTGCACATCGTTGGCCACCATGGCGGTGTCTTTCCAATCGCCATCGCCAATCTTGAAATCAAGCCGCTTGAGGGTGAAGGCGCCGCTGGCGGTGGTGGTGCCCGCAGCTTGCGTGAGGGTGACCGGCACGACGACGTCGCGGCCAGCGCCTTTGATCACCAGCTTGCCGCTGACATCAAATTTGCCCGGTCCGGTGGCCTTGACGGCGCTGGACTGGAACATGGCCTGCGGAAATTGCCGGGTGTTGAACCAGTCGGGCTTGGCCAATTCCGCTTCGGTTTCAGCGGCGCCGAGCGACGCACTGGCCAGATCGATCGTGAAAGCAATCTTGGCGGCCTCGGGCTTTTTCGGGTCGAACGCTATCTGCGCATCGAACTTGCGAAACTTGCCCTCGACCGGCACGCCCATTTGCTTGCTGGTGAAGGCGATCTCGCTTTGTGCGGGAATCATCTTTTGCTGGGCGCCAGCCGGCAACACGGCCGCGACCATCAGCCCCAGAGTGAGCAGGAAATGTCGGTTTTTCATGGGTGTTGTTTGTCTCTCGAACAGGTGTCAGGCCCGGTGTGGCAGCATGCGGCGCAGCAAGCCATCGCGGTCGATGAAATGGTGTTTGAGGGCGCCGGCCAGGTGCAAGACGACCAGCACCGCCAGTGTCCACGCCAGGTAGCCATGCCAGGGCTTGAGGGATTCCGCCAGCGCCTTGTCGACCGGCACGAAATCAGGCAGCGGCAGCACGCCAAACCAGACGATGGGAAAGCCGGCCGCCGAGCTGTAAGCCCAGCCGACCAGCGGCACGGCGAAAAATAGCCCATACAAGAGGCTGTGCGTGAGATGCGCGGCGCGGGCTTGCCACGCAGGCATCGGGATGTCGGCTGGCGGGCGGTGGCTCAAACGCCACAACAGGCGCAGCACGGCAAGCGACAAAATCGTCACGCCAGCCCATTTGTGCCAGTTGTACAGCTTCAGGCGCTGCGGCGAAAACGGCAGATCGGCCATGTACAGGCCAACGCTGAAAGCAGTCACCAGCAAAAGCGCCATCAGCCAATGCAGGCCGATGGCGGTGCCCGTGTAGCGATCAGAGGCGAGCGGTTGGGTCTTCATCATGCCGTGCGTTTTCCCTCAGCTGCCAGAAAAACCGCAGCATAAGGGAAGTGCACGACAAATCGAGGCGTCAAAGCACGCCGTTGCATTTGCACACGGGCGAAGCGCCTGGCGCAAATGCAAACAATCGGTCTGTCAAACCGCCAATCGAGCTTCGATATCGGCTTTGGTGGCGGGCAATTCGGCTGGCAGGCGGTGCGCCAGTTGTTCGAACAACTCGGCGTGCAAAGCCAGCTCGGTGCGCCACGCCGCCGGGTCGATGCTGGTGACTTGACGGTATTGCGCCGGGCTGAAATCCAGGCCTTCCCAGCTGATGTCTTCGTAGCGAGGCGTCACGCCGAAGACGTTGTCAGCCCCTTGCGCTTGACCTTCAACGCGCTCCAGCATCCATTTCAGCACGCGCATGTTCTCGCCATAACCGGGCCAGACGAACTGGCCGTCCTCGCCCTTGCGGAACCAGTTGACGCAGAAAATCTTTGGCAGTTGGGCGCCAGTCGAGCGCAGCTGCTCGCCCAGGTTGAGCCAATGCTGGAAGTAGTCGCTCATGTTGTAGCCCATGAACGGCAGCATCGCGAACGGGTCGCGTCGCACGATGCCTTGCGCGCCAGCGGCGGCAGCGGTGGTCTCGGAGCCCATTGTCGCGGCCATGTAAACGCCTTCGATCCAGCTGCGCGCCTCGGTCACGAGCGGCACAGTGGTCGAGCGGCGGCCACCGAAGATAAAGGCATCGATGGCCACGCCGGCCGGGTTGTCCCACTCTGCGTCGAGCACCGGGTTGTTGGTCGCGGCAACCGTGAAGCGGGCATTCGGATGCGCGGCCGGGCGGGGCTGGCCTTCCAGGCGGGCTTTTTGCGCGATGGCAGGCGTCCAGTCGCGGCCTTGCCAATCGGTCAGGTGCGCGGGCGGCGTCTCGGTCAGGCCTTCCCACCAGACATCGCCGTCATCGGTCATCGCGACGTTGGTGAAAATGGCGTCGCGCTTCAAGCTGGCCATGCAGTTGAAGTTGGTTTTCTCGTTGGTGCCCGGGGCCACGCCAAAGTAGCCCGCTTCAGGGTTGATGGCGTAAAGCTTGCCATCGGCGCCTGGTTTGATCCATGCAATGTCGTCGCCGATCGTCGTGACCTTCCAGCCCGACAGGCCTTCCGGCGGAATCAGCATCGCGAAATTGGTTTTGCCGCAGGCGCTCGGGAAGGCGGCGGCCACGTGGTGCTTGCGGCCCTCGGGGCTGGTGACGCCCAGAACCAGCATGTGCTCGGCCAGCCAGCCCTGCTCGCGGCCCATGGTTGACGCAATGCGCAGCGCCAGGCACTTCTTGCCCAGCAGCGCGTTGCCGCCGTAGCCGGAGCCGTAGCTCCAGATTTCCTGCGTTTTCGGGTAGTGAACGATGTACTTGGTGGTGTTGCACGGCCACGGCACGTCTTTCTGCCCGGCTTCCAGCGGGGCGCCCACGCTGTGGACACAGGGAACGAAAGCGCCGTTGTCACCGAGCACATCCAGCACCGGGCGGCCCATGCGGGTCATGATCTTCATGTTGACGGCCACATAAGGGCTGTCTGACAACTCGACGCCGATGTGCGCGATCGGCGATCCCAGCGGCCCCATGCTGAACGGCACCACGTACATCGTGCGGCCGCG
>JANXMO010000295.1 GCA_025354615.1 Burkholderiales bacterium
GGCAGCGGCTTCATCGTGCTGGCGGCCACGCTGTCGGCGGTCGGCCATGTGCCGGTGGCCGGTCTGGCATTGATCCTGGGCATCGACCGTTTCATGTCGGAAGCCCGCGCGTTGACCAACCTCGTCGGCAACGGCGTGGCGACCCTGGTGGTGGCCAAATGGTGCGGCGAGCTGGACATGGAGCAGCTCAACACTCAACTGGCCATTGGCCCTCACCCGGTGCAGGACGAGGCGGCACCCGTCGTTGCAGCGCAACGGCCGGCTTTTCAATCAAGCTGAACCGAGCGGCCCTCCAGCCCACACGCCCCCTGCCGCCCCTTGCGGCAGGGGGCGTGTTCATTTGAGCGGTCAGGGTCGTCCATTTGATGGTTTCGCCGGTCGGCTGTCCGGTCGACAATCCGGCATGTTCGCATTCTTCGAATCCCTCGTCCGCCCCACCCAACGCCCGCCCGGGCCCCCGCCCTCGCGCGGGTTGTTGGCTTTTTATTGGCACTTCGTGCGTCAGACGCGCGGGCTGTACCTGGCCCTGTTCGCCACCGGCCTGGCCGTGGCTTGGGTCGACACCGTGGTGCCGGTGTTCATCGGCCAGCTGGTGGGCCTGATGGCGCAGCCCGACCGCGCCGCCGCCTTGCGCGCCAACGCCGCTTGGCTCGCGGGCATGGCTGCGCTGGTGCTGATCGGCCGGCCGCTGGCGCTGTTCTTGGATGCCCTGGTGCGCCAAAACGCCGTGGTGCCAGGCGTGACTGGCCTGATCCGTTGGCAAAGTCACTGGCACGTGGTGCGCCAAAGCTGGCCATTCTTTCAGAATGACTTCGCCGGCCGCATCGCCAACCGCGTCATGCAGACCTGCAATTCGCTGCGCGAATCGGTCGTGGCCAGCATCCGCGCGATTTGGTACATCTCGGTCTACGGCACCAGCGCGCTGGTGCTGATGGGCTGGGCCGACTGGCGGCTGGCGGTGCCCACCGCGCTGTGGTTCTCCGGCTATGTGGTCTTTCTGTGTTACTTCGTGCCGCGCATGCGCGACCTGGCCAAACTCAGCTCAGAGCAGCGCTCGCAAGTGATGGGCCGCGTGGTTGACAGCTACACCAACATCCTGACGGTCAAACTGTTCGCCCGCGCCAGGGATGAAGACGCCTACGTGCGCGAGGCCATTGA
>JANXMO010000311.1 GCA_025354615.1 Burkholderiales bacterium
GAGCAGGTTGCGCAAATGCTCGGCGGTGTAAAGCTTGTTGTCTGGAACGGCCAATAAGACGGTGGCGGTGCCAAGCCGCATCAAGCTGCGTACGAAATTGCTGTCAGGAGCCGCGTGTTCGATCTGCAGATCCAATCCGTATTCCCTGGCGGCCTGACGCAGCATTGGTTCCAGCATTGAGGTTCCGGGACCCAGCAGCGCGCCAACCGTGACTCGGCGCTGGTACAGCTGTGCAATCAAACGCATCTGGTGCGCCGGCGACACTTCTGCAAAGATTGCGGTGACGGGTTGCGGGATGCGCCGATGAGGCGTGCTGCCGACCAGTTCGCTCAAGCTCTGGCGTGCGGTGAACAAAGAAACAACCGGGCCGTTGATCTCCGCATCCAGCAGCGATTGCAAAGCTGACGCGCCAACGGTGAGGTAGAGACCTGAACCTTTGCGGGCGGTCAGTGGCGCGACGTCGGTCTCTATCGGCAGATTTCCATAGCGCCGGGTCAGTGCTTGCAGGATGCGCCGCTGGGCGTCGCTGTCAGCTCCCGTGACGACACGGAACTCATAGGCACCGGTAATTCCCACTGCCGCCTGCAAAACCCTCGATGCAGACAGGCCTGCCCACATCAAAGGCAATTCCATCAACAGGCGACGGCGGTAAAGCAGATGGGGTGGCATCAATCGGAAAGCAGGACATACCTCGTCATGGGCAAGCCAAAAATAAATTCAACGGCTCGGCAAACCCGTCTTGCCAGCGGCTTGGTCTAAAAACCGACTTCGAGTTGCCCCCGAAGCTGCAAGCGGTTGTTGTACCGACTTTCCAGCGTCGAACCGAAATCACGGAAATAAGTCGTTGTTTTGCGGTCCAACCGACTGATAGACAACAATGCTCTACAACGGGCACTGTGAGCGCCGAACGTTTTAGCCACGGTAATTTCTTCCTGACCAAACGAGCTTTGGCCAACGCCGTTGCCAGATTGTCCGTAATACGCCAAGGATCCACGCCAGCCGCTGCCAAAGGCATGTGAAAGCCCAATCGAGCCGCTGTTTCGGGCGTACATCGTCTGTTCAAGTGCCGTTGTGGCCTCCTGGTTGTCCAGATAGGCGTAATTCAGGAAGGCGGACCAGGACGGCGACAGCTCGAGCTGGGCTTGCAACTCTGCGCCGCGCAGGGTGACTGAATTGGCGTTGGTTGGCCGAAAGCTGGCCACCTGCAGCTTCTCGGAAATCAAGTCCGTCAGTTGGTCGTTGAACAGCTTGACGTCGAGCGTCAATCCCAAAGGCTGCATGTTCAACCAATAACCAATCTCGCGCGAGGCAATGTGTTCTGGTGTCAAACCGCCTGGTGACACGGCGCTTTGAAAAAACCGGGCGGTTGTCGCGCCATTGAGCAGGGGCGTCATGTCCGTCAGCGCATAAGTCCAGTTGGCGCGCTGTTCATAAATATCTGGCGAACGCGTGCCGTTGGAGGCGACGAATCGCAATGTCTGGTTGTCTGACAAATGAAAGTTGATGGCGGCCCGAGGTGAGAAAGTCGAGCCCGTCAAGGAATCATGTTCGGCATAACCGCCGATATTCAGATTGATCCGCTGCGTCGGCTTGTATTCCGCATTCGCGAACAACCGGAATTGGCGGGTGGTGTTGCTGCCGCCGAAAATTGTTTCACTCTGTCCTTTTTGAAGACGAGCACCGATGCCGGCAACGACGCGCAACGCGGACGAAAAAACGTAGGTGTCCTGCAGTTCGAGATCGCTGCGGCTCTCTGACATGTTTTGATTGGCTTGAACACATCGAGGTTTCAACGCGCCCCCGCTGCCCAGCGCTTGCAAAGCAATCAACGCCTGCCGTGCAAGCGCATCGGCTTGGCGGGAGCCGCCAGAAGGAAGCTTACCGGCCAGCAATTGGTTTACATATGCTGGGTCGACACGCCAGAGGTTAAATACCTCTGGAATGACAAAGGCCGTGGGAATGCAAGTCCTCCAAGGTTGCCGGACGTTGAAGTTGGCATACGTGGCGCTGGCCTTGAGCTCATGGTTGGCTGACAGGTGGTTCGTCCAAATGCCACTCAAGAAGAAATCATGGACTTTCTCGTCGGGAAAACTGACCTGATAGTTTTCAACGTAAGGCACCTCGGCGACACCTTCAAGATAAGCCGCTTGCACATCGAGAGTTGAAGCGCCTGGCAACTGGGTAACGGACCGCACATTGAGCCGATTGATGCGGGTCGAATCGTGCCCTTGCAAGGGCGAGCTGCGTGCGACGTAGTCGTATCCCCCGTCCCGTTCAGCACTGGCTGTCAGGCGCACGGCAGTGCTTTCTGAATTCACACCAAAACGAATGCTGCCATTGA
>JANXMO010000316.1 GCA_025354615.1 Burkholderiales bacterium
TGGTCGATGATGCGGTGGTCCAGCAGGATCACGCAGTCAGCCACATATTCTTCGAGCCCATAGCGGGTAAAAGAACTTTCTCCACGCTCGCCGGTGATGACGGCCGTCACGCCGCGGTCTTTCAACCAGCGGAACAGGCGGCGCAGTTCGGCTCGCAAGATGGCATGGTTGGGCAAGCCGGCAAACAGCGCCTCGACCGTGTCCAGCACCACACGTTTGGCACCCACGGAATCAATCGCATGGCCGAGGCGAATGAACAGACCTTCGAGGTCGTAGTCGCCCGTTTCCTCGATTTCGCTGCGTTCGACATGCACAAAATCCAGAACGATTTTTTTCTGCCGCTGCAGTTTAGAAAGATCAAAGCCCAAGGACTGCAAATTTTCAGACAGCTCCTGCGCGTTTTCTTCGAACATCATGAAAACACCAGGCTCACCAAATTCCATCGCACCGCGCACAATGAATTCAGCAGCCAGCATGGTTTTGCCACATCCGGCGGTGCCGCACACCAGGGTCGGACGCCCTTTGGGCAAACCACCTCCAGTGATCTGATCAAGCCCCGCAATGCCAGTGGGAACTTTGGACAGGCCAGACGGTACCGACCGGTCGTCAAAACGGTTTTTCGCCATGCGTAAACAACTTTCTAGGCCGCAGTGCTGACAATTTACCCTACAGCGCCACGGCACAAGCCGCCAAGGCGCGGGCCAGAGCGCTTGGCCTGGAAAACAGCGCATCAAAAAGGCACCCCCTTGTGGCCTGACTGACTTGGGAAAAAGCGTGCCGCCGGTGATGACCTATCGCGACAGTCGCTAGCGCCGCCGGGCCGTCTTGGAAGGCGTTGGCCTTGCACCCGGGGCAGCCGACGACGCAGCCGAAGCCGGCCTGGCGTTGCGAGCGGCCGCTGGTTTTCGCTTGCCAGCCGCCTTGGCGACACGGTCGGCTTTTTTCACGGCATCGAGTTCTTCTGACGCCGACGCGGCGGCATACGCTGGCCGGCCACCGCGCCGGGCGCGGAGCGATCCCATGTCGACTTCATCTTCACGCACCATGCGAAAGTCGATCTTGCGGCTGTCCAGATCGACCCGGCTCACCTGCACCCGCACGCGCGTGCCAAGCCCGTAGCGCAAGCCGGTGCGTTCACCGCGCAGTTCCTGTTTGACATCGTCGAAACGGAAGTACTCGCCACCCAGCTCCGTGATGTGCACCAAGCCCTCGACGTAAAGCCCCTCGAGGGTGACGAACAAGCCGAAAGCGGTGGCCGAATTGACCGTGCCATTGAATTCTTCGCCCAGGCGTTCACGCATGTAGCGGCACTTGAGCCAGGCCTCGACATCGCGTGAAGCCTCGTCGGCACGGCGCTCGTTGGCGCTGCAGTGCACCCCGACTGCCTCCCACACCGCAGCTTCGGCGCTCAGCACGGGTGGGGGCTTTTTGTTGGCGTCGACTTTGGGCGGGCGGGCCGGCGCGCGGGCCTTGGGCGCTGCCGCGACCATGTCTTTGCTCAACGGGTAGCGCTTGCCGCCCAGCAAGGCTTTGATGACGCGGTGCACCAACAGGTCAGGATAACGGCGAATCGGGCTGGTGAAATGGGTATAGGCCGGATAGGCGAGCCCAAAGTGGCCGTTGTTGGTGGCGGTGTAGATGGCTTGCTGCATCGAC
>JANXMO010000355.1 GCA_025354615.1 Burkholderiales bacterium
TCAAGCGCAAGAATCCGCCCCATCGGCGCAACAAAAAGGCCAGGCGCTGGGGGTGGAGGTCTGCCACAGCTGGTTCAGTCGCTTCCGCAAGCTGCTGGTGCGCCATGAAAAGCTCGAACGCAGCTTCCTGGCGCTCAACCACCTTGCTGCGGCAATCATCGCTTTGCGTAAGGTGTCGTTGAGGGTTAATGTAATTTACGGATAGGTTCTTAATGCTTTGAACCTCAGGCGCAGCGGTCGTCTGGCCATGAGGCACAGCCCGCATTTCCTCAAAAGTCCAGTTATCCAATGACCAGTTCCGCGAGTCGTGAAGGCTTGCTAAAGGTAGCCGCTTGACAGATTCAGCGAGTGGTTCCGTCATCGGGCTGACTTACAGGTTTTGCGCAAGGCCATGATAGAACCAGGTGATGCGAATTCGGACTCTGCTGGTGATCATTGGGACCATCGTCATCTTGCCCGGATTGATCGCGGCGGGTCTTGCCATCGAGCAGGTTCGTCAACAGGAACGTGCAGCATCCTTGCGTGTGTTGACGGAGACCGTCCGCGCAACGGCCTTGCTGGTTGACGGTGAGGTCCAACGGTCAGTTGGGGCGCTGGAAGCGCTCGGCAACTCCGAGCACCTCCAATCGGGAAACCTCCACGCTTTTTACGAGCAGGCGAAAGCGATCAACCAGCCGTCTGACGTTTGGACTTTGCTGCTCGATGAGTCAGGCAGGCAGGTGCTCAACACTGCGCTGCCATTCGGAACACCTGCCCCGCCGCCGCGCGCCGCGGCACGCGTGAGGCAGGTTCTGGCAACCGGCCTGTTGCTAGCCAGTGATGTCATCCGTGGACCCGCCACGGGTAAGCTTCTAACGACGTTGTACCTACCTGCCAAAGCTGCTGGCGCGGACCACCGCTATGTCGTGGCGCAAGCGTTTTCTGTTGATCACTGGAAACGTACAGCACTTCGCCCACAAGGGCGCGGTGATTGGGTGGTTGCTGTTATCGATCGTCAGGGCAACTTCATCTCACGGAGCCATCGTGCCGACGATCTGGTCGGCCAGCCTGCACGCCCCGAACTGGTGACTGCTGCCGGCGCAAGCTTCGACGGGTTGATCCGTCACCAAACAATTGAGGGGATCGAGTCGTACGACGCATTCACCCATTCAAGGTGGACCGGTTGGACTATTGCGGTCGCAGCACCTGTGAGCGCCATCGAGACGCCCGCGACGCAGTCGATTGCATGGCTCGTGGGCGGACTGCTTATCGCAATGGGCGCTGGCGCAGCCGCAGCAACATTCGTTGGCCGCAAGTTCATTCAATCGATCGAGGCGGTATCGCTTGCCGCTCAAGCCCTGGCTTGTGGCAAGGTTCCGGTCTTCCAGCGCGGATTTCTGAGGGAACTGAACCGGCTCGGTGATGAATTGACGGAAGCCGGACAGGTGCTGCGTCACGAAAAGGCTTCAAGGCAGATGGCCGAAGCGCAGCGCGAGCAACTGTTGAGCAGCGAAAGGGCCGCCCGCGAGGCTGCTGAGTCAATGAACGCGTCCAAGGACAGCTTTCTGGCACTGCTTGGCCACGAATTGCGCAATCCGTTGGCTGCAATTTCTGGCGCTACGGCAGTGTTGCGGATGAAAGGTTGCCAGCCCGATCGCTTCGACCATTTTCTTTCCATCATTGATCGTCAAAACCGCCATCTGGCTTACATCGTCAACGACCTGCTCGACGTCAGCCGCATGTTGTCGGGCAAGTTGGAACTTAAGCGTCAGCAATTGGACCTCGCGCAGGTCGTCCACGGTTGCTTGAATGCTTTGGAAACGACTGAGCAAGCGCAAGGGTATGAACTTGTCGTTCGTGCGGAGACGGCGTGGGTCGAAGGGGACTTGGTGCGGCTCGAGCAGGTTGTCAACAATTTGGTGGGCAACGCACTGAAGCACTCGCCTGCTGGAACCAGGGTCAACGTGACCGTTAGCACACGAGCCGACCACGCTGTTCTCGAAGTAACGGACGTTGGTACCGGCATGGGCGCGCAGTTGCTGCCGACGATATTTGATCCTTTTGTTCAAGGTCCGCCGCTGGCGGGCAGGATGGCCGCTGGCTTGGGAATAGGCTTGTCACTTGTCCGCCAACTGGTCACTTTGCATGGGGGGCAGATCGTGGCGACGAGCCGTGGCGAGGGCTGTGGTTCCGAATTTGTCGTGACGCTTCCTCTTTTTAAAACAACCAACACTTTAGGTGGCGGCTATTAATTGAGCCGACGAGTGCTGCAGATTGCCCAGTCGGTTTATCGGCGCCACGCGGCGCGGATGCGTAAACCAGCCTGCGCGAGAGGGCCAAGCGCGACGATGTCATCGAGACGCAGATCGAACGTGTGTAGCGGGCCGACCTGCATGTCTACGTCGTTGCCAAGGTGGTGGTAACTGCAGCGCGAGGGCCACAAGTGGCGCAGTGCACGGTAGAGCGGCTGATGCGTCCGTCGAAATGGCTACCTTAAGGAATGGCACTTACTTAAGTGACTGCCCCCAGCATGCATGATGTTGGATCTAAAGCTTAAAAAAGACAGCGGCTCTTGCCCATACAGGCCCGCGCTCGATGGAGTAGCGTTGCCTTAAAAATAGCCGCGCAGCACCAGCTCGACCACGCGGCGCTGCGGAACGGTGGCGTAGACCGATCCGGGATTGCCGGACAGCACTTGCCACTGCAGGCTGACATCGGCTCGCTCGCCACGCAGGCGTGCTTCCAGCCACTGGGCGCGGCTGCGGGTTTCGGCTTCGCGGCGCACGAAGGCCGACAGGTCGAGGCGGCGCACCAGTGCGTCTTTCCACGTGGCGTAAACAAAAACCGCCCGGCGCACGGGCAAATCCTGCAGCGTTTGCGCGCCGGCCAGCACACCCAGCGGGGCGGCTGGGCCGAAGGTGGCCGGCAGCGCGTTCCAGCCGTCGTGCGACAAGCCGGCGCTGTTGTACTCGGCTTCCGCTGTCAGGCTGAGGTTGAAGCCGGTGGTGTAAGTCAAGCCGGCCGCGGCACGGCGCTGGTTGCGGTCGGCCTCGTTCAGGTTCAGCGCCCGGGCGACGACCGAGCGGCCGCGGCCGGTGCTGAATTCGCCGAACAAAACGGTGGCGTCACCCAGCGCGGCGGAAAGGTTCAAGCCCAGTTGCGTAGGCGTGTCGGCGCCGCCATACAGCAGTACTTCAGGGTTCAGCTTTTCGCCTAGCTGGGCGCTGCCGGCCAGCAGCCAGCGCGTGCGCGGGTTGGTGGCGCCGTTGTTGAAGGTGAAGGTGGTCGTGTTGGGTGTTGTGGACGCATCACCGAACTTGGGTGAAACCGCGGCCGTCAGCGCGCCGCCCTTCCACAGTTGGTGGCCTTGCAGCACCCAGCTGCCCTGGCGGTTCTCGCGCAGCACCGCCGGGTCGGGCGAGACGATGGCGCGCAGCGCGCCTTCCTTGAACCAGTCGGTCGGGTTGTAGCCGAGTGCGGCGCCATGGCGCAGGTTGACGCGGCCGAGGTCGACCACGCGGTCTTCACGCGGGGCCCAGCTCAGATAGGCTTCGCGCAAGGTGTTGATGTTGTCGGAGATGCCGCCGCGGCGAATCAGGTCAAGCCGGTCGGACAGCACGCCGCGCAGCTGCGGCGCCAGCGTGGCGTCATAGCGGGCGTCGAGTGACGCGCGCTGGGTGTCGCGGTGCGCAGCACTGCCGCCGCTCACGCCACGCAGCGCCTCCTGGCCGCCGGCGCCTTCAATGAATATGCGCCAGTTCGGCGCGCTGGCCGGGGCAGGGGCCGCGGCCGGCGTCTGGTCGGCGAGCTGCAGTGCATCGAGGTCATCGGCGGGCACTGCGGCCTGCGCTGCCAGGGGCCAGGCCGCAGCCAGAAAAATACACCGCCGCCAAGACGGTCGAATCGCCTTCAAACGCATCGTGCTCACTCCGGTTTAAAGCGTGGAAGGTAGTCGCGCTGCAGCCAGGCATCAGGCACGTCGCGCAGCGCGAAGTCGCTGTAGCGCATCACGGTCACCCAGCTCGGGTCGAGCCCGTCGATGATGACGACTTCGGTCGGCCGCTCGCGGCCCAGCTGGGGTTGGAATTTGCGGTAGTAAGCCGTTTTCAGCAGCTGCCCGCTTTCAGCGAAGAAACGCGCCTTGACCGGCCGCGCCGTGCCGGCTTCGGTCCACATCTCGACGTGGTGGTAGGTGACGTCGGGCGAGGCCGCTGCCAGCGCCAGCTTGTGGCAGTGGCGCTGCACGCGCTCGCCATCGGCCACGTCTTCTTCAGCTTGCCACTGCGCCCGGTAATCGCGCGCCATGTTGACGGTGACGACGTCGCCGTTCGACGCCTGCCCGAGCAGCCGCTGTTGCGGCGACAGGCGGATGCTGGCCTGGCTGGCGGGGTCGAAGAACCACAGGTCGTTGCCGTTCTTCAGCATCAGCTTGTTGGCGTCGCGCTGCGGCGCGAGAAAGCGCAGCAGGCTGCGGTATTGGCCGCTGGCCGCATCGGCTTTCGAGTAGACCGACAAGGTGTTGCTGTCGGTCTGCTTGGACTGGCGGTATTCGAGCAGCGTCACGGTGACGGAAAACGGCCGCGGCGGGTTGCGCACCGCGTCGCTGGCCTCCAGCAGGGCTTGCGCCTCGGCGGCGGCCAAGGGCGCGGCAGTGGCTTGTGCCGCCGCCAGGCCGGCCAGCAGGGCGGCAAACGCCGCGCGCATCAAGCGGGCTGGTGTCATGGCATCCTCGAATGTAAATCAGACGTGCCGCAACGCATCCACGATGTTCATGCGGGCAGCGCGCGCGGCGGGAAGAAGGGCCGACAGCGCCGCCACCACGATCAGGCCGGCTGCTGCGGTCAGCATCATGGCATGTTCGCCGGCCAGGTGAACCGCCAGCGGCACCGGCTCGATGCGCCCGGGCGGTGTCCACGTCAAGCCGAGCCGGTTGATGCCCCAGGCAAGCGCCAGCGCCGCCACGCTGCCGATCAGTGTCCCGAAGGCACCCAGCACCAGCCCTTCGGTGATGAACATGGTGCGGATGCCGCTTTGGCGCAGGCCGATCGCGCGCAGCGTGCCGATTTCCGACGTGCGCTCGACCACCGCCATGCTCATGGTGTTGCTGACGGTGAACAGCACGATGGCGCCGATCAGCACCGACACGAAGCCGAAGATGGCGACGAACATGCCCAGCGTCTGGCCATAGAACGGGTTCAGGGTTTCGTAGTCGAGTACTTCGAGGTTGTCTTTCTTCAGCGTTGTCGCCAGCAATTCATCGAGCCGCGCGCGTGCGGCCGGCAACTGTGCCGTTTCGCGCAGCTGCAGCGCAATCGCGGTGACTTGCGGCGGCGCGGCGCCGAACACCAGTTTTTGCGCCTGCGCCAGGTGCAGGCCGACGTAAACGTCGTCGAGTTCCTTGATGCCCTGGAACTCGGCGCGCAGCACGCGAATGGCCGACACGTTGGGCGCGCCGCGCGAATTGGTGGCCAGCAGCTCGATGCGCGCCGGGCCGCTGGCGGCTTTGGCCGCCGGCGCAGGCGCGATCAGGTCGGACAGCGCCGCGATGTCGTCGGGCAAGGCTGGCGCCGGCGCGCGGGCGTTGTCGGCCACCGCCGCGGGCGGGGCGCAATCAGCCACCTGCAGCGCGGCGCACAGCTGCAGCACGCGCGCCATGCCGATGCCGATGACGGCCGAATCAGCCGGCGTGCCGGCCAGCGACAGGCGCTGCGACAGGCGGCGCAGGCCATAAGCATTCCAGTCGCGCAGCCGCGCCTGGTCTTCGACCACCGTGCCGTTGATGAACGCGGTGCGTGACACGCCAGCCGCGAAGTTGCCGGCAATACCGCCGAATTGCAGTGTCGGCGTGGCTACGAGCAGCATGGGCGCCAGCACCGGGTCTTGGCGCACGGTGCGCAGAATGCGGTCGTAGCCGGCAATGCCATATGCCGTCGGGTTGCCGCTGCCGAAGCGGTGGTAGTCCCGGTGCTGGATCTGCAAGTGGCCCGACAGCCGGACGAAATCGGACTGCAGCGCGTAATTGATGTCGCGGATGTAGCCGCCGAACAGCAGCACCGCGACCAGCCCCAGCACCATGGCCACCAGCGTCATCGACGAACGCCGGCGGTTGCGCAGCAGGTTGCGCCACGCCAGTGACAGAGTGTTCATCACGCCGTGGGCTCCACCCAGGCGAGGCGGCGCTCGATGGCGGTGATGCGCCCGTCATGGATGTAGACCACGTCGTCGGCCGCTTCAATCACCTTCGGGTCGTGTGACGAGAAGATGAAGGCCACGCGGTGGCGCTGCTGCATGTGGCGCATCAGCTCGATGATGTCGCTGCCGGTCTTGCTGTCGAGATTGGCGGTGGGTTCGTCGGCCAGCACCAGCTGCGGCTTGCGCGCCAGCGCCCTTGCCACGGCCACCCGTTGACGCTGCCCACCGGAGAGCTGCCCAGGCCGCTTGCGGCCATGGTCGGCCAGGCCGACGGCCTCCAGCAGCTTGGCGACGCGCTTGCGACGCTTGTCGACCGGCATGCCGGCCAGGATCAGCGGGTATTCGACGTTCTCAAACGCCGTCAGCACCGGCAGCAAATTGAAATTCTGAAATACAAAGCCCAACTGGCGCGCGCGAAAGTCCGACAACTGGTCGTGCGGCATTGTCTGCACCGGCTTGCCGCCGACCATCAGGGTGCCGGCATCGGGCCGGTCAATGCAGCCGATCAGATTCAGCAACGTGGTCTTGCCGCTGCCTGAGGGACCCGAGATGACCGTGAAGCGGTTCGGCAGGATGACGAGGTTGATGCCCGACAGCGCCGGCACGTCGACGCTGTCAAGCCGGTAGGTGCGCGCGATGCCTTTCATCACCACCGGGTGCAGCAATGGACTGGAGCGGCTTGCAGCAGGCGGATGGGAAGACGATGGCATGGACCAAAGGCGTTTTGCAACGCGGTTTCGATGACGGGCAAAAAGGCGGCGGCGAAAACCATCGCTGCGACGCGAAACAACGCAGGTTTTACCACCCGTGCGGGCCGCACCGGCAGCAGAGATGACGCCGGATGGCCGGCCTTTTCACCAAGGAGTAGCCGCTGTCAAAGCGCGGCAGCCAACCAGTCGGCCACCGCGCGCGGCATCGCCAGCACATGCCCCGGGAAGCGCCCCGCGGGAAATCCGACATGGCCACCCTGCGCCGGCTGCCACAGCGTGACCCACGGCCCGGCCTCGTGCGGCCGGGGCAGGCTGGCGGCGGGCACGAAGGGGTCGTTGCGGGCGTTCAGCGCCAGCGCCGGAATGCGGATGCGCCGCAGGTGCGGCTTGGCCGAGCCGCGGCGCCAGTAGTCGTCGGTGTCGGCAAAGCCATGCAGCGGCGCGGTGAACACGTTGTCGAAAGCATGCAGATCGCGCGCGGCCAGCAGGCGGGCGCGGTCGAACAGGCCCGGGTGGCGCGCCAGCGTCAGCAGCGCTTTGGGCTTCAGCGAACGCAAGAACATGCGGTTGTAGACCTGCCGGTTGAAGCCGCGGCCAATCGCGCTGCCGCCGGCGGCCAGGTCCAGCGGCGCCGACACCGCGGCCACCGCGCGCACCAACGCCGCGGACGCGTTGCCTGCTTCCGCCGCCCAACGCAGCAGCGCGTTGCCACCGAGCGAGACGCCCACTGCCAGTACCGGGCCCGCGTGCACCGCGCGAAAGCGCTGCAGCACCCAGCCGATTTCTTCCACATCGGCCGAGTGATAAGCGCGCGGCGCCAGGTTGGGCTCGCCCGAACAGCCGCGAAAGTGCGGCACCGCAAAGTGCCAGCCACGCATCCGCACCACGTTGGCAAAGGCTTGCGCATAAGGGCTGGCCGACGAGCCTTCCAGGCCGTGGAACAACACCAGCAGCGGCGCATCGGCGGCGTGCGCAGCGGGCTCGGCCGACGACCAGTCGACGTCGATGAAATCGGCGTCCGGCGTGGACCACCGTTCGCGCCGCCAGGCGGGCTGCACGCCCGTGCCAACGCTTGAAAACAGCGCTGGCCAGATGGTTTGGGCGTGGCCGCCCCAGGCGCCGCTGCCCAGCAGCCAAAGCGGCGCGAGGTAGTCGTCCAAGGCCGCCGGCTTCAATGCAGCGTGGCCGGCCCGTCCAACAGCGCTTGCACCTCGCGGGCGGTGCCGGGGCTGGCATGGTGGACGGCCAGGCGCCAGCCCATGCCGGTTTTGACATAAACATTGGTCGCCGCCACCCAGGCGGTTTGCCGGCCCTCGGGCAGCATGGCCTGCACGCATTCGAGCACGCTGTGAATGGCGCAGTTGCCGGCCTGCAGGCGCTGCACCCGCTCTGGCGTGGCGTCGATGGGGCCATTGGCAAACAGGGTCTCGAAACTGCTTCGAATGTCGGCTGTGCCGACCAGGCGTGCGCCAGCAGGGTGAATGCAGGCAATTTCTTCTTCGTCGGCCCAGACGGCCATCAGCCGGTCGATGTCGGCTTGCTGCAAGGCATCGTAGAACTCCTGTTCAACGGCGTCAGGCGAGTCCATGGGCTGCAGCGGCCGGGTGCGGGCCATCAGCGCAGCACCACGGTTTTGCGGCCATTGATCAACACCCGGTGCTCGATGTGCCAGCGCACCGCGCGCGCCAGCACCACGCATTCGACGTCACGCCCGATGGCGGTGACTTCATCAGGGCTGAGTGCATGGCCAACGCGCTCCACATCCTGCTCGATGATGGGGCCTTCATCAAGGTCGGGCGTTACATAGTGCGCGGTGGCGCCAATCAATTTGACGCCTCGCTGGTGAGCCTGCAGATATGGCTTTGCGCCTTTGAAACTGGGCAAAAAACTGTGGTGGATGTTGATCGCGCGGCCCTGCAGAAATTCGCAAAACGGGCCGCTCAGAATTTGCATGTAACGCGCCAACACCAGCAGGTCGACCTGGTGCTTCTCCATCAGCGCCTGCACCTGCAGCTCTTGGTGGCGCTTGTCCTGCGGCGTGGCGTTCGGCGGCAGCGGCAGATGATGAAAGAGCACGCCGTGATTGGCCGTGAGTTCGGCAAAGTCCGGGTGGTTGGACACCACGCCCACGACCTCCGCCGCCAACTGACCCGCTTGTACACGGAACAGCAAATCGTTCAGGCAATGCCCGAACTTGCTGACCATCAGCAGCAGCCGGGGTTTGACTGCCAGTGCCGCAAAGCGCAGTTGCATCGCGTGGTTGTCACGAATGCCGCTGAACAGCGCGTCCAGTGCCGCGGTGGAGTCCAGGGGCGGCGGTGCCGTGAAATGCACCCGCATAAAAAACAAGCCCGTGGCATCCGGGCTTTGTACGTCACCAAATTGCTGCGAATCGACAATGTTGCAGCCCGCCCGGTACAAAAGACCGGAGACGGCGAACACAATCCCTTTGACATCGGGGCATGACAAAGTCAAAACGAAGTCGCACGTACTCATATGCGGCTTCATTGTACGGAGCCACTGGGCCGTCCACTCAACCTGGGCAGCACTTCGACCGCAACAGGCCAGGGGTGACACAACGGGTTTTGCGCCGGCCCTGGAAACAAATCAACCGCTGTTGCTGAAGCGTCTTCTTTGACGGCTTTTTCTCAAGCCCATGGCGACTGCAGTTCACGCGCATACGGGCGGTGCGCGCCCACTGCCGTGATGAAAGCGGCCAGCGCCGCGTTGTCTGACGCGTCATCGGCCTGCACCAGGCCAGGGTCCAGCGGCTCGCCTTG
Organism: Burkholderiales bacterium; assembly: GCA_025354615.1. Taxonomy (GTDB): domain Bacteria; phylum Pseudomonadota; class Gammaproteobacteria; order Burkholderiales; family Burkholderiaceae_C; genus JANXMO01. The sequence goes on from JANXMO010000355.1 coordinate 9,662, forward strand.
TGGCACCGCGGCAATGCCCGCCGCGGCCAGCAGCGCACTGCTCCCGGCGCCGAGCAACAGCACAGGCTTGCAATGGCGGTACTGCTCCTTGATGAAGTCCATTGCCGGGCCGCTGGCTGCCAGGCGCGCTGCAACGGCATCGCCTGCCGGCACCACGACGGCATCCCACAGCACCGACGGCATGGCTTCAATGCTGGTTTCGATTTCAATCGGCTCTCCACCGTCCAGCGCCACACGGCCCAAGCGCAGCCCGATAAAACGCGGAACGGCCTGCGCCTCGACGAGGGCTTGTTGGGCTTGGCGCAGTGAAATGGCATCTGCGCCTTCCACCACGAGCAGTGCTACTCGCCGGCCCGCCGGGCCCACTTGGCCGGGCCGCGCCAGAAGTGACAGTGCAGGCGACACCTCGACCTCGCTGCGCACTGGCACTTGCAATGCCAGCGGTTGCACGGCGGGCACTTCCATGCCGAGCCCAGCGGCCACGCCGCCGGCCAACTGGGCATCAACGTTGACGAGTTGCGACAGCATCCGCTCGCGAATCGCCGGCACCGTCAAGCGCGACAGCTCGAAGCGGAAGGCGTCGATGATGTGGCGCTTTTCATCAGCAGTCTGGCTGCGCCAGAACAATTGCGCCTGTGAGTAATGGTCTGCAAATTTCTCGGGCTTGCCGCGCACCTTGTCTTCCTGAACTGGCGCGGGCACTGACACAAAGCCCTTCATGCCGGCCTGGAACGGGCATCCGCCGCCCAGTGAATTGGGTTCATACGCCACGCGGCCTCGGGCAATGGCCTGTCGGTGCATGCCATCGCGCTGGTTGTTGTGCACCTGAGCCACCGGCGCATTGACCGGAATTTCGTGGAAATTGGGGCCGCCCAAGCGCGAAATTTGCGTGTCGAGGTAGCTGTGGATGCGGCCTTGCAACAGCGGGTCATTGCTGAAGTCAATGCCCGGCACCACGTGCGCCGTGCAAAAAGCCACTTGTTCTGTTTCCGCGAAGAAGTTGTCAGGGTTGCGGTTCAGCACCATTTTCCCGACCGCGCGCAGCGGCACCAGCTCTTCCGGCACGATCTTGGTGGCATCGAGCACGTCGAACGAAAATGCCTCGGCTTGCGCTTCGGTGAAGACTTGAAACGCCAGCTCATATTCCGGGAAGTTGCCGCCCTCGATGGCTTCCCACAAGTCACGGCGGTGAAAGTCAGGGTCGGCGCCGCACAGCTTGGCGGCTTCGTCCCACACCAATGAATGCGTGCCGGCCAAGGGCTGCCAATGGAATTTGACGAATACCGACTCCCCGTCGGCATTGACCAGGCGATAGGTGTTGACGCCAAAACCCTGCATCGTGCGGTAGCTGCGTGGAATGCCGCGATCGCTCATCGCCCACAGCGTGTGGTGAATCGACTCGGGCATCAGCGAGATGAAGTCATAGAACGTGTCGTGCGCAGACGAGGCCTGCGGCATGCCGTGGTGCGGCTCAGGTTTGACGGCGTGGATCAAGTCGGGAAACTTCATGGCATCTTGAATGAAAAACACCGGAATGTTGTTTCCCACCAAGTCCCAATTGCCGTCGTCGGTGTAGAACTTGACGGCAAAGCCGCGCGTGTCACGCACCGTGTCGGCCGAGCCCCGCTCGCCGGCAACGGTTGAAAAGCGCACGAACACAGGCGTTTGCTTCCCAGCTTCGGAGAACAAGTCGGCGCGTGTGATGTCCGCCAGTGAACCGTAGGACTCGAAATAGCCATGCGCACCCGAGCCGCGTGCGTGCACCACGCGTTCGGGAATTCGTTCGTGGTCGAAGTGGGTGATTTTTTCACGCAGGATGAAGTCTTCCATCAGCGTGGGCCCGCGCAAGCCCGCTTTGAGCGAATTCTGGTTGTCGCCCACCGCTACGCCTTGATTGGTGGTCAAGGTGCGCAGCCGCGAATCGACGCGCACGCGGTCCAACGGGCCGTTCAGCGGGTTGTGACCGAATGGCGGCAAGCCATCGCCCAGTTTTGCCGATGCAATGTCTTCACGCAGCGTGCTGCCACTGGCTTCGTCGGTAGGCGCTTCACTGCCATGCACACCTTCTTGTGGCTGATGGCCGTTGTCCAGCCCATGCTCGGCGGGCTTTAAAGGGTTGAACGGCGTGGCTGCCGCCAGTTGCTGCGCGCCGGCTTTTTGCGCTCCCAGCTTTTGCTGAATTTCATCAGCCAGTTCGTCTTCGCTGCTTGGCGCGGCGCTGCGGGCAGGCCCTGAAACAGTGCTTATCAGGGAGCCAACCACTTCAGAGGCGATGGGTGCAGCGGCCACGTCATTCACAAAGCCGGGGGAAGAAACAGAGGGAGAGCGAGCCATAAAAAATCCTGAAAGTGACGCGAACAAAGAAGCGGCAGGAAAACGCCGCCGTATCGCAACAACCCGGCAACACTCGTGCCCATTGACTTGTGAAAACGGGAGCGCCATTTGCTACAACATTTTTCTCGTCATTCCTTTTCCGGAGAAATTCATGAAAAAAATCTTGTTGGCTTCAATGATGGTTGCTGTTGGCGTGTTGGGAACAAGCGGTTGCGCCGTGCGCAGCGGTCAAAGCACCGTGGGCCAATATGTTGATGACGCGGGCATCACTACCCGCGTCAAAGCCCGTTTTGCCGACGACACAGGCGTCAGCGCAATGCGGATTCAGGTCGAGACACTCAACGGCACGGTGCAGTTGTCAGGCTTTGCCGCCAGCCAAGCTGAAAAAGACAAAGCCGGCCAAGTGGCCCGCAGTGTTTCCGACGTGAAAGAAGTACGCAACAACATCATCGTTCGCACGGGCAACTGATTTTTTACGTCGCGCCGGCAAGCGGTGCAGTGGTTTTGCCAGGCGCGCAGCTTGCCGAGCTTTTTTATGTTGCCGCTGTAGTGCTTTATCAGCACATGGCTTCGCGTTTGTTTTCTTATTGCCTTGAAAGGATTCATCATGGCTTCCGACACTATCAACACGCTCAACAAGTTGATCGAAACCTCCAAAGACGGTGAATACGGCTTTCGTACATCGGCCGAGCATCTGCAGGATGCTCAGTTGAAAGCGCTGTTTCTGCAGCGTGCGGAAGCCTGTCGTCAGTCGGCCAATGAGTTGCAGGCACTGGTGCTGCAGCATGGCGGCACGGCGGAAGAAGGCGGCTCGGCCACCGGCGCCGTTCACCGCGGTTGGGTGGCGGTCAAAGGCTCATTGGCCGGTTACAGCGACAAGGCCTTGCTGGAAGAAACCGAGCGTGGGGAAGACGTTGCGCTCGACCACTACCGCAGCGCTTTGAAAGACGAAGGCCTGCCGGCTGACGTGCGTGCGTTGATCGAGCGCCAGTACCAGGGCGTCAAGCGCAATCACGATCAGATTCGCACTTTGCGTGATCAGGCGCGGTTGGTTCATTCCTGATTTGCTACGGATGTACTGGCAAGGCCGGTGCTTTGCGTCGGCCTCGACGGGCCCATTCGCAACAGCACGCGCGATATTGTTTGAAGGCCGCCGTTACGACTGGTGGCCTTCGCTTTTTAAGGTTTCGATTGTTGATGGCATGAAGGTGCGGCCACCGATGCCACCATGTTGACGATTTGGCTGCTGCTGTTTGGCGCGGTGCTGCTGCTGCTGGTGATGGCCGACCGTGCCGTAAGCCGCCTGCCGTTGTCGCCCGCCGTTATTTACCTGGCCGTTGGCGCAATCGCTGGCCTTTTTTTAGGCGCGCCGGCATCCCAGCAGTTTGAAACCCTGGCGCCTGCCGCTGCGATTGCCACCGAGGTGGCGGTTCTGCTTTCACTTTTTGCAGTCGGCCTTCGTTTGCGGGTGCCGCCGAGTTTGAAGGCTTGGCGCGTTGCGCTCTGGATGGCAGGGCCCGGCATGCTGGTGATGATTGGCCTTGCAACATTGGCTGCTTATGCATTGCTGGGCTTGCCATGGAGTGCTGCACTTTTGCTCGCTGCCGTGCTGGCACCGACAGATCCGGTGCTGGCTTCCGAGGTGCAAATCCGTTCTGATGAAGACCGCGATGCCGTGCGGCTGTCATTGACGGTTGAAGGTGCGCTGAACGATGGCAGTGCGCTGCCAGTGGTCATGTTGGCGCTGGGGCTGATGGGCCTGCACTCGCTGGGCACGGCCGGCCTGCGCTGGGTTGGTGCCGATTTGATCTGGCCCATCGGTGGCGGCGCGCTGTTGGGCATTGCGCTCGGCCGCTTTCTTGGGCAGCGCTTGAAAATGCGCATTGAAAACCATGACCGTTTGGCTCGAGATGAACTGTTGTACATCGGAACGGTGGCCATGGCCTATGGGCTGGCACGGGCAACCGGCACTTCCGCATTTCTGGTTGTTTTTGCCACCGGTGCAACCTTGCTTTGGCCATTTCACGACGCCGCGCTTGAGCAAGGCGGGCAAGACCTGACGCAGCGCCTGCAGGCCTTTGGCGCGCGGATCGAGCGCTTGGTGGAAGCCGCCACGGTATTGGCCGTGGGTGTTGCGCTCAACAGCATCCAGTTCAGCTGGAACGTCGTGGGCTTTGGTCTCTTGATCGCATTCATTGCGCGGCCGTTGTCCGTCATGGCGGTAGTGCGCTTGAACACAATGCGTCAGCACCAGCGCCGCCTGATGGCCTGGTTTGGCATTCGCGGCATTGGCTCCTTGTTTTATCTGGCCTTTGTGCTGGAGCATGGCGTGACAGGCGCCACTGCCGCCACTTTTATCTCCGCCACGCTGATCGGTATTGCACTGTCTATCGTGCTGCATGGCGTGTCCGCCTCACCGCTGATGATGGCCTACCAAAAGAAGCGCGGGGCGCCACAAAAGCCGCCTGTGCCGTAGCCAGGCAGCTTTTCTTTCTTCAATCAATTACCGGCGTGTTTTATGCCTGGGGAGTTGTCGGGAAAGTCTTCCACATCGTCACTGTCGCCGTCTTCTTCCTCTTCGTCCAACGGATCACCGACTTCGGCTTGATCGACAAAGGCCAGGTCAGCATCTTCGTCGTCTGGGGCTTCTTCTTCTTCTCCATCGGCAGAAAACACTCGATCAATACCGATGTCGGCAGCTTCGCGCCCACCGGCGTCCAGGCCGGCGCTGCGCCGCTCGCCCGTTCCGGCGGCGTCAGTGGCCGATCCGTCATGCATTTCAGACGGCTGCAGGCCGTGCGGCATGTCGTCGCGCAATGCAACGTCGACCGGCATGCCCGGGTCCGACGTGTCACTGTCATCGAGCCCCGCCATGTCACTGCCGCTGTCAGAGTTGTCGCCTGGCCCAAGGCTGGCGGTGTCACGGCCGGGCGCTTCTTGCGCGGCGTGGTCGATTCCAAGCAAGCTGCTATGTCCCATGCTCATCTCCTGTGTTGGCGGAAGTCGCCGGTCAAAGAATGGCAAGGCGTGTGCCTTTGTTAAGGCAACGCTGAACAAGTCCCTCGCGGCCGGCGCATCCTTGCGGTAGGCAGTCTGCGGCGTTGCAAACGCCCCCGCCAGAGCGTTGGGTATGGCTATGACTGCGGTTTGCGCCTTGCACAGCCCCTCCTGCCGCAAGGCGCGCCGCCTTGCGGGGACTTATTCATCGTCGCCCTAAATCGGTTCTCAGGTACCCGGCATGGACTTGTTGCCGCCATTGCCCTGGCCGGCGCCATTGCTGTTCGCGTCGTCTTGATCGGGCCAACGGATCACACTGATGCCGCCATCGGGTTCCAATCTGGCCGTTTTTACTTCGGCGAGTTTTTCAACGCCCTGCGTTCCCAGGCTGGCTATCAGTTCCGGCACGGTGATGCAATCACGGCGCAGGTTGCGGCCGATCATCTGACCACGCCGCACCAGCACCAGCGCTGGAGGCGCAAGAAAGCGGCGAAAGATGTTGAAGCGAAAGCTGGCCCAATCCGCAAACCAGTTCCAACCGGCCAACGTGGCAATCAAGATGAAGCCATCACCAACCGTTTCGTAACACCCGCCATCTCGTTTTGGGAGGCATCGGCAATGACAACCAACAACAAAATGTCGGCAATGCCCATCGAGCCGGCGTCGCGTCGCAATACAAAGCGAAAAATCAAAAAGAGCAGCCAATACACCACGCTGCCACGCAATATCAGCTCGAGTGGATTCAAATGGAAGCGAAACAACTCCAACATTGGCGGCATGGCTTCGAAGAGCGCCATGCTTCAATCAATCCGGTGCGTTGAACTGCAGTCGTTCGACGGCAAAGCCTTTGTCGCGCGCCATTCCTACCAAGGCTTCCAGCCGCCCACCAATTAATTGAGGTTGACGCGACAGCAGCCACAAGGAGCTGCGTGATGGGTTGCCAACAATTGCTTCGTTGTAACGGTCATCAACATAAAGAATCCAGTAGTCGCCCCAAGCAATTGGCAACCAGCGCAGCCATGACGGCGCAAAAGTAACGCGCAATCTGGCGCCGCCACCACCTTTCACCGTGCGCCCAACCCCTTGAACAGTACGCTCACGGCCATCGGCGCCCAGGCAACGGTTCATGATGCGCAAGCCGCCGCCTGCCCGCGGCGTGTAGTGCGCACTGGGCTGGCCAGCGCAGGCTTTTTCAAAACGCTCTGGAAGTCGGGCCACTTCATACCAAGTGCCGGCATAGCGGGCCAAATCGACGTAGGGCGCCGGCAGCAATGGCACAACGAGGTCATTTTTTTGACGACGGCCAGACTTGTTGGCCAGACGCCCAACCAGCGGCAATCCAATGTCGATCAACGTGTGTGCTGCGGCCGCAGGCACGCGCGAGCGCCAAGGCAGCGGCAACAGAGGCCAGACCAAGCTCACCAACCGGGCCCAGGGAATACCGGAGCCTGCTGTGGGAGTCCGCCGTGCAGCGCCAGCGGCTGAAAGCATTTGCTTTTTGGTACTGCTTTTGCCGCGCCACAAAGACCAAAGTGCCAAGACCAAAGCACCACCGCCCACAGCGGGACCGGCAAAGCGGGCCGGGCGTGCAACCTCGGCCACACGTTGACTCAGCGCATTGACGCGCATGCGCAGCGCTTCCTCACGAGCGATCAGCCGCAGTTCTGCATGCAGAATCTGCGTATCCAAGTCGTCGGGCGCAGACCCGTCGTTGACCGTCTTACGGGGTGGCACGGAAGCCGGCAAGGGAGGAGGAAGAGTTGGTTTCATGGATAGCTGGTGCCGAGTGCACCGGCTCGTGTGAAGGAGTGAACATCAAGTGCCGGCGAGTGGCCGGAAGGCGCAGCAAGGGCAATAACCGGCGGGCACGGGCAACAGCAGCCCACGCAGCCACCAGATTGAGGACCAAAGCCACCAGCAACGCCAAAGGCAGCTGCAGGCCCAGCGCCACAAGGGCCGTGACAATGCCGCCCCACAATACCAACCAGGCTGTAACACCCAAAATGGCTGTTGCAATGACGAGCGCCACGATTTGCACCAGTGCTTTGCCCGCCCGGTGCAATTCCAACGACAGCAGCTCGACACGGTCGCTCAACAGCCCTGGCAACTCATGCAAAACGGTGCGCAACATCTCCGCCATTGATGGAGCGTCAGGGGGGTGAGAAGCGCCAGGCTCAGCAGTGGGACGTGTCACGGCAACCTCAGCGTCCGGCCGTCAAGCGGGCGAACAGCATGCCTACCGCCAAAGCGGCTGCAACAGCTGACAACGGATTTTCGCGAACGGTGCAACGCAGGGTTTGCGTCCACTCATCGCCTACTTCCCGGGCCTTGCCAACGCCTGCATTCAATGCACCACTGGCGGAAGCCACGCCTTCCTGCAGGCGCTGCACGTGAGGTACGGCGGTTTCGGCCAGGCGGTCAATCGTTTTATGGGCGCCTTCAACGACGTTGTTCAATACTTTTTTGGCGGCCCGACCAGTGGTGTCGGTGCCGTTGACATTGTCACTGGCAGGAAAGGGGTTTTCATTGGCATTCGACATCACAAGCTCCAGAAAAAGATTTGTTTAGCGCGCTGAACCACGGCGCACAAGGTTGACGATCGCCAGCAAGATGATGGCACCGACCAGTGAAACCAGAAGGCCCTGCAAGCTGAATTCGCCTTGGTTGATGGTGGCAACGCCAATCAACGGTGAAATAAACCAACCGCCGAGCGCCGCGCCCACGATACCTACGATGACATTGAGAAACGCACCTTGTTGTCCGTCGGTGCGCATGATCATGCTGGCAACCCATCCGATGAGGCCGCCAATGACAAGCCAGACGATAAAGTTAATCATTTCGTTTTCATTCCAAAGTGGCACGAGCCAAGTGCTCGCTAAACCCAATGGCAATCAGCGTGCCAAGTGGGGGGAGTAAGTTCAAGATTGTGAGGCCGCGCCCAGCATGAAGTGTGGATCGGCCCAGCGATCAAAGTCACCAGCCTGCACACCCAGCGCCAATGCTGCCTCGCGCAGGCTGCTTTTCTCTTGATGGGCCCGGTGCGCGATTTGCGCGGCGCGGTCGTAGCCAATGTGAGGCGTCAGCGCTGTCACCAGCATCAATGAGCCGGCCAACTGCTCGGCCATGCGCCGGGTGTCGGGCACCATGCCGAGAACGGTGTGGGTCTCGAAAGACTGCATGGCATCGGCCAATAGGCGCACGCTGCGCAGCACATTGGCGGCAATCAGCGGCTTGTAGGTGTTGAGCTGCAAATGGCCGCCAGCGGCACCACACGTTACAGCCACATCATTACCTATGACTTGACAAGCCACCATGGCCAAGGCTTCGCATTGCGTGGGGTTGACTTTGCCGGGCATGATGGAGCTGCCCGGCTCGTTGGCCGGCAGCAGCATTTCAGCCAGGCCACCGCGCGGGCCGGATGCCAGCAGCCGCACATCATTGGCGATTTTCATCAGCGCCACGGCCAGCACTTTCAAGGCGCCGTGCAGCGCGACCAGCGCCTCGTGGCCCGCCAGCGCGGCATACAGGTCAGGCGCCTGAATGAAAGCGATGCCGGTGCGCAAACTCAATTCACGGCACACGGCGGCGCCAAAATCAGGGTGGGTGTTGAGCCCTGTTCCTACGGCGGTTGCGCCCACGGCCAAGGCCTGCAGTGCCGGCAGGGTGGCATCGGTGGCCGCGCGTGCCAGCAGCAGCTGGCTGCGCCAAGCGCCTATTTCCGCGCCAACGGTCATCGGCACCGCATCTTGCAAATGAGTGCGGCCCAATTTCACGTCATGGGCATGGCGCAGCGCCAGCTCGCCGAGTGTGGCGATCAGCGCTGCCAGCGCCGGTTGCAGCCGCTCACGCACCGCCAGCAGCGCCGCCACGTGCATGGCGCCGGGCACCATGTCGTTGGACGACTGCCCCAGGTTGACGTCGTCATTCGGGTGCACGGGGCGTGGCGCTTGCCGCGCTGTCAGGTCTTGCCCGGCCAGGGTAGCCAGCACTTCATTGACGTTCATGTGACTTTGCGTGCCCGAGCCCGACTGCCACAGCGACAACGGAAATTGCGCATCGAGTTGGCCGGCCAGCACCGCGTTGGCGGCGTCGTCAATCGCCTGCGCCAGCGCTGCATCGAGCCGCCCCAACCGGCCGTTGACGGTTGCCGCCACGCCTTTGAGCCGCACCAAAGCATGCAGCAGTTCGGCCGGCATGCGCTCGCCGCCAATGGCAAAGTGCGCCAGTGCCCGCTGCGTTTGTGCGCCCCATAGTGCATCGGTGTCGACTTCGATGGCGCCCATCGAATCGGTGGCGAGACGGCGCTCATTCACAACGCACGCTCCTTTCCACCGCGCGGTTTCAAATCGCCCCCACGCTGCCGGTGACGGGCAAGACAATGCCGGTGATGTAGCCCGAGCACACCGGCGCTGCGAGGAAAACATAGGCCGGTGACAGCTCTTCGGGCTGTGCGGCGCGCTTCATGTCGGTGTCCTGGCCGAAGCGGGCCACTTCTTCAGCGGGCGCATCGGCCGGGTTCAACGGCGTCCACACTGGCCCCGGGGCCACGGCGTTGACGCGAATGCCGCGCTCCAACAGGTTGCTGGCCAGCGATTTGGTCAATGCATGAATGGCGCCTTTGGTGGCCGAGTAGTCCAGCAAGTGGGCGCTCCCTTTCAAGCCTGTGACCGAGCCGGTGTTGATGATGGCGGCGCCTCGCTTGAGGTGTGGCGACGCGGCGCGCACCATGCGCAAATAGCCGCCCACATTGGTGTCGAGTGTTTCGTTCAAGCGGCGGTCGTCGATGTCCTCGACCGATTCCGCATGTGACTGGAAGGCGGCGTTGTTGACCAGCACGTCAAGCCGGCCAAAAGCGGCAACGGTTTGTTCCACCGCCTCACGGCACCAGGCGCTGTCTTTGACATCACCTTGCAGCAGCAGGCAGCGCCGGCCTTCGGCTTCCACATGGCGGCAGGTTTCTTCCGCATCACGGGTCG
>JANXMO010000358.1 GCA_025354615.1 Burkholderiales bacterium
CGCTTTCCTGAGCCTGGCCTATTTCGATTTGCCTTATGACATCTTGATCCTCGCCGTGCTCGGCCGGCGCTGGCTGGCCGACCAGCCGGGGGCCGCAACCAATGCGCTGCAACGGCGGCTGCCCGGCGCCGCAACCGCAGCGACAGGCACGCTGGCGGCGGCAACGTCCACCCCCGCAACGGCAACAAAAGCAACAACAACAACCACAACCACAACAGCGGGCGGCGCCGGCAGCCGGCAAGGCGGCATGCGATGACGCTGCTGCGCCCGCTGTTTTCGGTGCTGTCGCCCGCTGGCGCGCGGGCGCGCTTGTCGATTTTGATTTTTCACCGCGTCACGCCGCAGGTCGACCCGCTGTTTCCCGGCGAGGCCGATGCGCAGCGGTTTGACGACGTGCTCGGCTGGCTCAAGCGCTGGTTCAACATCCTGCCGCTCGACACCGCGGTGCAGCGGCTGCAGGAAGGCAGCCTGCCCGCCCGCGCCGCCAGCATCACTTTTGACGACGGCTATGCCGACAACGCCACCGTCGCCCTGCCGCTGCTGCAGCGCCACGGCCTGACCGCCACCTTCTTCATCGCCACCGGCTATGCCAACGGCGGGCGGATGTGGAACGACACCGTGATCGAAGCCGTGCGCCGCTGCGCCGCCCCCACTCTGGAACTGGACGGCCTGGGCCGCGGCAACAGCACCCCGTTGTCCCTCGGCCGCCTGGCCATCGCCACCGACACGGCCAAGCGCGCCGCCATCCGCACCGTGCTGGCCCGCATCAAATACCTGCCCCCCGCCGAGCGCGCCTTCATCGTCAGCCAGATCGCCGACCGCGCCAGCGCCGCCTTGCCCACCGACTTGATGATGACCTCCGCCCAGCTGCTGCAGCTGCGCAACGCCGGAATGCAGATCGGCGCCCACACCGCCTCCCACCCCATCCTGCGCACCCTCAACGACGACGACGCCACGCGCGAAATCCAGGCCAGCAAAACCTGGCTAGAACAACTGCTAGGCGAACGCGTCGCCCTGTTCGCTTACCCCAACGGCAAACCTGGCACTGACTACACCGACCGTGATGCGGCTCTGGCGCGACGTCTGGGCTTTGATGCTGCGGTGTCGACTGCGGCTGGCGCTGCGACGGCCGGGACTAATCTGTTTCACTTGCCTCGCTTCACGCCTTGGGACCGGGGAAGGATGGGGTTTGGGGTGCGGATGGTGAGGAATTTGCGGTAAGGCTTGTGCGGCGATGGTGCGGTACGCCCTCGTAAAAACTACCTTATGCAGACGTTCATTCGTCACGTCAAGTTGTCTTAATTGAGCAAGAAAGCTTATCAATTTTAAGAACTGCTATGCAGCAATGATGATGTGCACTTTGCATCGTCTGACTTACGGTTGTTGGCCACGAATAGACTTTTTTGTGACGACGAAAGACCGCTCTAGACTGAATGCCGCCGGTCAACCATGAACTTCAAATGTCGGCTCCAAATTAAAACTGACTTTTCGAGCGTCGACTCTTATGTACGCAAAGCGGCGCACGAGTTTGCGCAGGAGGTGTTTTCGACGACAAGTACGTTCTTGTCGGGTAGCCGCCTAATGTCGCACTGCGCTTTCACATTTCTTTAAAACGCTTGCAGTTTGCTTAGAGTTAATTTAGAGTGTACTTCTGTCTAATTAGGAGTACGCAATGGAAACCGCACAAGTTCAGCTTTCACTCGACACGATCGACCGAATTCAGGCGTACTCGAACCGACCGTTGCTTGAAACCCTCGATGTCGTTGTGAACCGAATTCTCGACGTGATCGAGGACAAGCACCTAGCAAGCGCGAAGATCTCTGCAGTCCAGGCCGAGCGGCCAGCACCAACGCACTTCACGACCTCCCGCGGCGTGAAACTACCCATCGGTCTTGAGTTGTCGGCGTCGTATCGCCAGTCGAGCCCGAAAGCTGTAGTGACCGCAGAGGGCATCAAGTACAACGGCAAGACCTACGCTGATCCGTCCGCCGCTGCAAAGCAGGCGAAGCTGGATGCCGGCGTGTCCGAAACCACCGCCTCCACAAATGGCTGGGTGTTCTGGAGCTTGAAGGCATCGCAGTCGCCGTCCGGCAAGATTGATTTCATTAACGTGTTCCGGAAATAACTACAAGCCCGCTTGGGAGAGCCTTCGATGCTGAACGACATCTTTTCGCGACGGTACGAGAAGCGACCGCTGTTCACCACGGTTGGGCAAGCCGAGCTGAAGTTCTTCGTCCAGGCCTATAGGATCATCAACGAGCAGGTAATCCCGTACTACGGATATGACAAGAAGGTCGACGAGGAGAACAAGGCGACATGGACATGGCTGCATGACCAACTGACGATGGAGCTTGGAGTCAAAGAACTTTCGGCCAAGTACTACTCGTACCAACGCGAGTGGATGGGGAAGCCGCACAACTACTCGGGCTTCTACGAAATCAACAAGGTGTGCGAGTCGTTCATGACGCAGGGCTATCAAGACGAGTGGGACCAGGACGTTTTCGTCAAAATCAGGTTGAGCTTCGTCGAACTTGCATTCCGTACACGGGAAGCTCAAATCGCGACAGCGAACAAGAACCTGCCGATTGCGCTGCAAGCCCCTATGTGGAACGACCTGAAAGGCAAAAAGAACAGCTTTTCGCTGCCAGGCGTCACTGCCAAAACGTACGTCGAGCAGGCGCAGGCTAGCAACGATTACATGAACGCGAAGTTCGCGGCCGACGTGCACGAGCTAAACACCCGGATGCTGCAGGCCGGCATGCCATTGAACTATCACAACGGTTATGTCCAGGTCGCTCAGGACGCGCTCACACAGGCTCAGATCGAGCAACCGTTCTGGAGCTTGGTGAAAGATGCGAAGTGGATGAACGTCAGTACCGACATGGCCGAAGCGATCGACCGACGCGACACCGGAGGCCGCGATCCAGCGTTTTACGCTGGCAAGGCTCTCGAAAGCACCATCAAGATTATCTGCGTCGACAAGGGCTGGACGACGGGGAATGAGAAGGGCGCATCGAACTTTCTTGATCACCTGGAGAGTAAGGCGAATGGTCGATTCATTGAGCCGTGGGAGCGTTCGGTCATGCAGGCATTCTTCACTGGTGTGCGAAACGATTTTGGTCATGGACCTGGGCCTGCGCCCATGCCCGTCTTGACATCTGAGCAGATGAACTCAAGCATTGAACTGTCGATGTCGAGCATCAAAAGCTTGATCAATCGGCTTTAGGGCAACGCTGATTAAGTCCCCAATTGGCATGCTGTATGCATGGGTTTCCATGCATGAAGCAGCAGACTCTTGCCAT
>JANXMO010000381.1 GCA_025354615.1 Burkholderiales bacterium
AACGCCTCGGCCACGTGTGACACGGCCATCTTCAACGGCGCCGTCACCGCCTGCACCAGTCCGCCCGGCAACGGCACCATGAAGAGCAGGAAGAACAGGAAGAACAGGCCCCAGCGCAGGCCGCGCCGGCCTTTTGTCCACAACAGCAGCGCCGCCAGCAGGGGAATGTGCGACAGCACTTCCAGCGTGATCACGCTTTGCGAACGGCCCACCACGTACAGACCCAGCGCCAGCGCCAGCGCGGCACTGCCAGCCCAGCGGTCAGGCGCATCGGGCAAGCTTTGCAGGGCTGCGCGGCGCAGCCAGGCAATCCAGACCGTGACGGCCAGGATGATGGGGCCGTGGCCTTGGTCGTCGCTGGCCCAGACTGTGCCGGCCAGGGTTCGGTAGCTGGGCAACACCAGCAAAGCCACGCCTGCCAACATCAGCAGGGCGGGCCACGCTGGCAGGCCTGACGGCCTGGCAACGACGGGTGCAGCGTTCATCGATGCCATGGCCGCCCCTGCTGCCGGCCGCTGCCCGCCACTTTCGGGCTCGCCACAACAGCAGTGCCTTGCACGACGATGCGAAACAACGCCACGGCCGCTTAAAACTCGTTGACCACGGCACCCAACACCTGGGTCGACCCTTCAACCAACGCCGCCACCAGTTCCTGGATCTTGGGCACGCGGGCCGCATTTTTGCGGGCCACCACCATGGCGGCGCCGCAACGCGCGGCAATCACCATGGCGTCGCTGCCATAAATGGCTGCCGGCGTGTCGACCACCACGTGGTCGAACTTCAACATCAGCTCCCGCATCAGCAGGCCGAAAGAGGGCCGTTCGATCAACTCCAACGGGTTGGGGGGCGTGGTACCGACCGGCAACACGAACAGGCTGGGCACGCCCGACACCTGTTGAATGACCCGCGCTTCCGCCCGGCCGGCCAGAATGCTGGACAGACCCGAAGTGCTTTCGATGCCGAACACCTTGTGCTGCCGCGGGCCGCGCATGTCGGCGTCGACCAGCAGCGTGCGGCCGCCCAGCTGCGCCAGCACCACCGCCAGGTTGGCACAGAAAAAGCTTTTGCCGTCCATCGTGTCAGGGCTGACGATTGCCACGGCACAGCGCTCGCGTCCTTCATTGAACAGCCGCATCATCAACTGGCTGCGGATGGCCCGAAAACTCTCCGCCTGCACGCCAAACGGCTGGTTCAACGCCACCAGCTCGGGGCTGACCTTGCGCCGCTCTTCAGGCGCATAGGGGTAGTGAAACTGCTGCGCAAGCGCCGACATCACGTCGTCGGCATTGGCGAAGCCCAAGGCCACCGCAGCGTCCCCGAAGCGCAGGTTGTGCGCCCGCTGGTGGCGGACGATGGACTCGACCTGTTCGGCGCTCAAATTGCGTGTTTCGGCAATGATGCTGCCGATCGAACGGTCGGAAACCGTGTCGGGGCCCTGATCGCGTTGCGCCATCACAGCGTCCAGGTCGCTGTCAACGTTTTGGAATTGGGGCATGCGCTATACCGGTTTGACGTGGGCAGCAGGCGCAGGCAACGCCCCTGCTGACGCGCCCAACAAGGGGCGATAACCCGCTTGAAAGCGCTTGGCATCGGGACGCGGCATCACGCCCAGCACCGGCAGATTGAGCGCATCGACGACATCTTCAGGCGAGCGGACACGCCGGTCAGCCAGCTCCATCAAGAGAATGACCGCCAGCGCCGCCAACAGGCCCACCGCGGTGGCCACCGCGGTGTTGACCCACAAGCGCGGCGATGACGGGCTCACCGGTGGCTGCGCCACCGTCAGCACGTTGACATAGCTCTGCGTCGACTGCGCTTCCATCGCCGTTTGGTTCATGCGTGCCGTCAGGCTGTCGTACAGGCGCTGGGCGTTTTCGACTTCGCGCTGCAGCACCATGCTTTCGTCCCGCACGGCCTTGGTGCGCAATACCTTGGCACGCTGCGACTGCAGCTCCCGTTGGGTTTGCGACTGGCGGCCACGGTTGATGGTGTTGGTCACGCCGACGCCGCCGGTCACGCGTTTGACTTCGGCGTCAACGCGGGCGCGCAGCTCGGCCACGTTGGCCTTGGTTTCCTGCACCTGCGGGTGCGCATCGCCCAGGCGCTGTGACAGCTCCTGCAAGCGCACTTCGCTGCGCGCCAGGTCACCCTTGAGGCCACTGATCAGGCTGTTGTTGAGCACCTCCTGGAGGCGGTCGCCCTGCGCGCCCTGCGCCTGGGCCTGGCGGCTCGATGATTCGGCCGACACCGATTCCATCTGCGTCACCTGGCTCGACAAATCGTTCAAGCGCGCGGTTTCGATGTCCAGCCGCTCGTCGGACGCGATGATGCCGTTTTCCCGCTGGAACGCGGAATGGCGGGCCTGCGCCCGCTCCAGGTTGTCACGCGCATCCTTGACCTGCGCATTGAAAAACGTCGTGAACTGGCGGGCCGGGTCGACCCGCAGTTCCAGCGTGGTGGCAATATAGGCCTGCGCGAACGCATTCGCCAGGCCGGCGGCAAAACGCGGGTCAGCGCTTTGATAAATGACGTTGATCACATTGCTTTCGCGCGAGGGCTTGACCTCCAAGCCGTTTTGCAGGGTTGCCGTCAGCCACTGCTCGAGCGTGCCGCGCCCTTTGGCCGCGTCCTGCCATTGCTGGCGAATTTGCGGGCTTTCCAGCAGCTTCAGGTCGCGGATCACGCGCAACACCACGCGGTCGCTTTTCAGGATGTCGACCTGCGTGGCGAGAAAGCCGGAAGCGGCGTTGTTCGAATAGCCCGTGGCCGATACCGGGTCGGGCTTGACATCGACCACCACGCTGGCGGTTGCGCTGTACTGCTTGGGCAGCAGCAGCGTGACGACGACCGCGCCTACAACCAGCAGTGCAAACACCAGCGCCGCAACCCGCCAGCGAGCGCGCAGGATGGCCAGGAATTGTCCGAATGTCATGCCCGCCTCTCTCTGTTCAAAACAGGCTTTCGCGCACGTAGACGACGTCGCTGTCCTGCAACGCGTCATCCATCGCCGGCTGCAGCACCTGGGTTTTTCCATCGGCATTCTTGCGGTGGATGCGCAGACCTTTTTCAGTGCCCCGCAGCGTCAAGCCGCCGCCGGTGGCCAGTGCTTGCATGACCGTCATGCCGCGCTCGACGCGGATCGGCCCGGGGCGCTGCACCTCGCCGTAGATGTAGGCCATCGGCGCGCGCTCGACGTAGAGCACGTCGCCGTTTTGTACGATCACGTCGTCGTCGCGGTTGGCGCTGCGAAAAATCAACGGCAGATCGAGCACACGCCTGATCGGCCTGCCCTCACGCGTGCCGACCAGCGTCACCGTGTCGGCGCCGGTGGTCGCAATGCCGCCCGCCGTGGCCAGCAGGTCCGACAGGCGCATGTCAACCACTTCGAGTGGAAAGCGGCCCGGGCGGTTGACCTGGCCCAGCACCGATGCCTGGTTGCCGCGCACTTGCGACACCAGAATGCTGACCTGCGGCTGCTTGACGAAATTGCCGTTGCGCAAGCCGTCGGCAATCAGCTTTTCCGCCGTCGACACCGCCAGACCGCCAATTTGAACGCTGCCCAGCAGCGGGAAGCTGATGGTGCCGGCTTCGCCGATGCGCGACTCGAGCGTCAGGTCGGGGTTTTGGTAAACGCTGATGCGAATGACGTCGCCCGCACCCAGCCGGTATTCGGCCATCTGCGCTGCTTTGGGCACTGCCGCAGCGCCCGGTGCCGCGCCCTGCACCTGCGCCGTTGCCGCAGAGCTGGCTATTGCCAAAGTGATGGCGGCAAAGGCCAGCGCCATGTGTGAAAAACGTTGAATGATGTTCATTTGAAACCCAGACCAGAGCGGATAGAAGAAGCATCGAGTGCCGCGGTGCTGGCAGCGGCGGATGCCACCGGTGCAGCAGCCATGCTGGCACCGCTGACCACTGCGGACGCCGCTGACGCCGCTGACGCAGACGATGCTGCCGGTGTGGAAGCTGCCGGCGCCGCCGAGGCAGCCGCTTCTGCAAATTTACCGACGTATTGAATCTTCGCCGCTGCGCGCAGTGATTTCATGTCGGCCTCGAGCAGCTTGCGGCGGGCGTCGTTCAGCAGGAATTGCTCGATGGCGGGTTTTGCACGCGTTTCATCGACCGGCTCGGAACGCGACCCCGCCATCACTACCACCTGCGCGCCGTTGGCCGAAGGCAGCAGCAGCGCCTGCCCCGTGTTGAGCTTTGCATACGTGTTCAACAGGTTCAGCGGCAGCTGCTCGGCAGCCCGCACCGACTGATTGCCCGAAAAACGGAAGTTGTTGGCTTTCAGGTATTCGATGAAATCGCTGAGCGATTTCGCGGCCCGCAGCTGCTCGCGCAACACCGGCAATTGCTCGGGTGCGGCTTCAACCGACAATTCCTGCAAGCTGTAGACGCGTCGGGCGCTGAACAGCGCCGGGTTGTCTTCATAGTATTTTTTGACTTCTTCGGCGGTGGGTTTGGCCGCCGGCTCGCCGGCTTTTTCGGCATACGCGCGGGCGATAATTTCGCGCCGCGCGGCTTCAACTTGCTGCACCACACGCGGGTCCCGGTCCAGCCGCTGGTCTTCGGCTTTTTGCAGCACCACTTCCTGGTCGATCAGACGCTCAAGGATTTGGCGGCTGGCGGCGTCAGCCTGCTCCGGCTTCAGGCCGCGCTGCTGCTGCAACACAAAATTGATCTGGTGAACGGTGATTTCTTCCTTGTTCACCTTGGCCGCCGTCTGCGAAGCCACTTTGTCTTTCTTTTTGTCGTCGCAACCGGCCAGGGCGACCGCCATACCCATCACCGCCACAACGGCCAGGCGACCCGCCCACCACCCAGCGCCTGAAACCCGGCGCGACTGAAAACTCGAAATCATCCGGATGCACTCCAAAATCGAAAAAAGCATGTCAGCCCATTGGGGCGTTGATGGCGACACCAGTGTAGCGGTGCAGGGCATTGCGAATGCCTGCGCAATCAGGGGGTTGTTGCGGCGACCTTCACAGGCGCTCAACATTTGATGCCCACGTGAAGCGCCACCACACCGGCACTCAACGTGTGCACGTCGACATGGCCAAAGCCGGCCGCCTTCATCAGCGCTTTGAGCGCTGGCGCATCCGGGTGCATGCGGATGGATTCGGCCAGGTAGCGGTAGCTGGCGCCGTCGCCCGCCACCCACTGGCCGATGCGGGGCAGCACATTGAAGGAATACCAGTCGTAGGCTTTTTCGAGCGGCGCCGCCACCTTCGAGAATTCCAGCACCAGCAGGCGGCCGCCCGGGCGCAGCACGCGGCACATTTCGGCCAGGGCGACATCTTTGCGTGTCATATTGCGCAGGCCGAAGGCGACGCTGACCACATCGAAGCGATCGGCCGCAAACGGCAACGCCTCGGCGTCACAGATCGCCGTGGGCAACAACAGGCCTTCGTTGATCAGCCGGTCGCGGCCGTGCTGCAGCATCGCCTCATTGATATCGGTGTGCACCACAGTGCCGCGCGTGCCCACCTGGCGCGCAAACGCACGTGCCAGGTCGCCGGTGCCACCCGCAATGTCCAGCACCTGGTCGCCTTCACGCAGGCGTGCCACCGCCACGGCATACGCCTTCCAGGCGCGGTGCAGGCCCAAGGACATCAAATCGTTCATCACGTCGTAACGCGACGCGACCGAACTGAAAACGCCGCGCACACGGGCAGCCTTTTCGCGCTCGCCAACGGTCTCAAAACCGAAATGGGTGTTGCTCATGGCCGCCCTGCTTTCAAAGCGCCGGCTGGCGCGGGCGGCATGGGCGCATCGCGGTCCACGCCTGCGGCGGCCAGGCGCGCCTCGTATTGCTGCCACAGCTCGACCTGCTTCACGCCCAGATGATAGAGACAGTCCCAGGAAAAAATACCGCTGTCATGGCCATCGGAAAAGCGGGGCTGCACCGCGTAATTGCCGACCGGTTGCAGCGCCACCAAGCCGACTTCGCGCTTGCCCGTCTGCAGCACTTCCTGCCCCGGCCCGTGGCCCTGCACTTCGGCCGACGGCGAGTACACCCGCATCAACTCGAACGGAATACGAAACTGCCGCCCGTCGGAAAATGCCACTTCAAGCACCCGGGATTGCTGATGAACGGTGATGGCGGTGGGATGCGGTGTGTCGGGCGTCAGGCCGGCCATAAAGCGCTGTGCAGGAAAAGGCGGCAGTGTAGCGAAGCGCGTTGGATCACGCTGAACAAGTCGCCTCAGCGTTTGAGCTGCAGCTTGGCCAGCGCCTGCGCCATCGCAGAAGGCGGCTGTGCAGCGCCCTGCGGTGGCCGCGGCGGCAGGCGCTGTTCACCCCGTGCCGCCGGCTGGCGGACCATCGTGCGGGCATCGGGGAGCAGCGCGGCTTGCGGCGTGGCGTCCAGCTTGAGCGTCAAGGAAATGCGCTTGCGCGCCAAGTCGACTTCCAGCACTTTGACCTTGACGACGTCGCCGGTCTTCACGACTTCGCGTGCATCGCTGACGAATTTGTGTGCCAGCTGGCTGACGTGGATCAAACCGTCCTGGTGCACGCCCAGGTCGACGAAGGCGCCGAACTGCGCCACGTTGCTAATCGTGCCTTCCAGCGTCATGCCGGGCCGCAGGTCTTTGATGTCTTCAACGCCGTCGGCCAGTTGCGCGACCTTGAAATGCGGGCGCGGGTCGCGGCCGGGTTTTTCGAGCTCGGCCAGGATGTCGGCGACGGTGATGGCGCCGAAACGGTCGTCGGCGAAGGCTTCGGGGCGCAAGCTGCGGATGACGTCACTGCGGCCCATCACTTCGCCAGCCGGTTTTTTCAGCGCCGACAAAATGCGCTCGACCAGCGGGTAGGTTTCCGGGTGCACGCCGGTCTGGTCGAGCGGATTGTCGCCACCGCGAATACGCAGAAAACCCGCGCTTTGCTCGAAGGTCTTGGCGCCCAGGCCAGCCACGTCAAGCAGTTGGCGGCGGCTGCGGAATGCGCCATGGGCGTCGCGCCAGCGCACGATGCTGCCCGCCACCACCGAGCTCAAGCCCGACACCCGCGCCAGCAGCGGCACTGACGCGGTGTTGAGGTCGACCCCAACCGCGTTGACGCAGTCCTCCACCACCGCGCCCAGGCTGCGCGCCAGTTCGCTCTGGTTGAGGTCGTGCTGGTACTGGCCGACGCCGATGCTCTTCGGGTCGATCTTGACCAGCTCCGCCAGCGGGTCCTGCAGGCGCCGCGCGATGCTGACCGCGCCGCGCAGGCTGACGTCGAGTTCCGGCAACTCGCGGCTGGCGTATTCGCTGGCGCTGTAGACCGAAGCGCCGGCTTCGCTGACCACGACTTTGTCGAGCCGCGTGCCGGGCGCCTGCGTCTGCACGCGCTTGAGCAGTTCAATGGCCAGGCGGTCGGTGTCGCGGCTGCCGGTGCCGTTGCCGATCGCGATCAGGTTGACACCGTGGCGGCCGCACAGTGCGCCCAAGGTGTGCAGCGAGCCTTCCCAGTCGCGCCGCGGCTCGAGCGGGTATACCGTTTCGGTGGCCAGCACCTTGCCGGTGGCGTCGACGACAGCGACTTTGCAGCCGGTGCGGATGCCAGGGTCCAACCCCATCACCACCCGCGGACCGGCGGGCGCCGCCAGCAGCAGGTCGCGCAGGTTGTCGGCGAACACCTTGATCGCGACCTGCTCGGCCCCCTCCAGCAGCCGGGCGAACAAATCGCGTTCCAGGCTCATGGCCAGCTTGACCTTCCAGGTCCAGGCGATGCACTTGCGCAGCAGGTCATCGGCCGGCCGCTGCGCGTGGCGCCAACCCAGGTGCGCGGCAATGCGGCCTTCGGCCAGCGTCGGCTGGCCTGGCACCACCACTTCATCGGTGGCCAATTTGACGTCCAGGATCTGCTGCGTGCGGCCGCGGAAGACGGCCAGCGCGCGGTGCGAGGGCACGCTGCGCAGCGGCTCGGCGTAATCGAAGTAGTCGCGCAGGCGGGCCACGTCGGGCTCATCGGCGTTCTTGCCGGCGATCAGGCGGCTCTGCAGCCGGCCGTCGTCCCACAGCCACAGGCGCAGCTTGCCGATCAGCGCTGCGTCTTCAGCCCAGCGTTCGCTGAGCAGGTCGCGCACGCCGTCGAGCACCGCGGGCGCGTCGGCAAAGCCAGCCTCGAGGTTGACGAAGGCGGCGGCTTCTTGCAACGGCAGCAGCGAAGGGTCGGCAAACAGCCGGTCGGCCAGCGGCTCCAGGCCGGCTTCACGCGCGATCGTCGCCTTGGTGCGGCGCTTTGGCTTGAATGGCAGGTAGAGGTCTTCGAGTTCCTGCTTGGTCGGGGCGGCTTCTATCGCCGCGCGCAGCGCCGGGGTCAGCTTGGACTGCTCCTCAATGCTGTTGAGGACGGCCGCGCGGCGGCTTTCGAGTTCCCGCAGGTAAGCAAGGCGGGTTTCCAGATCCCGCAGCTGGGTGTCGTCGAGCCCGCCAGTGGCTTCCTTGCGGTAACGGGCGATGAACGGCACCGTGGCGCCGCCATCGAGCAGGGCTACGGCGGCGTCGATTTGTTGCAGGCGAGCTTTCAGCTCGGTGGCGAGTTGCAGGAAAAGAGGATTCAAAGCGGCTTCGGAGGCGGCAAAGCGCGGCAGTGTGCCATAGGCCTCACGGCGTTTTCATTGCCTGCGCCGGCTGTAAAAAAGCCAGCGCGCCGCGGCCGGCCGCAAGGCCGCTGGCCAGGCAGGCGGTCAGCAAATAGCCGCCGGTTGGCGCTTCCCAGTCGAGCATTTCACCGGCGCAGAAAACGCCCGGCAACGCGCGCAGCATTCCGCTGCCCTCCAGCGCCTCGAAGCGCACGCCGCCAGCGCTGCTGATGGCTTCGGCCAGCGGCCGCGGGGCGATCAGGTGCAACGGCAAGGCCTTGAGCGCTGGCGCCAGCCGCAGCGGATCGGCCAGCACCTCGCGGGGCAACAGCTCGTACAGCAGCGCGGCTTTGACGCCGTCGATGCCGAGCCGGCTTTTCAAGTGCGTGGCCAATGAACGCGAGCCGCGTGGGCGCGCCACTTCGGCCTGCACTGTGGCGGTCGGATGTGCCGGCAACAAATCGATGAATGCCACTGCCCGGCCGTGCAGCGCAATGGTGTCGCGCAGCCGCGCAGCGGCGGCGTAAATCAAGCTGCCCTCGACGCCGCCGGCCGTGACGACGCATTCGCCGGCTTGCTGAAACGGCGCGCCGTCCGGCCCGTCGCAACGCAGGGAGATGTTCTTCAACGCGGCGCCGGCGAAGCGACTGCGCAGCAGCGGCGTCCAGCCCGGCTGAAGCGCGCCGCTGGCGTCGACACGTGCCACATCAAAGCCGCAATTGGCCGGCTGCAGCGGGGCGACGTCCACACCCTGCTCGCGCAGCCACGGCACCCAGGCACCGGTCGACCCCAGCTGCGGCCAACTGCCGCCGCCCAGCGCCAGCACCACCGCATCGGCCGTATCGGCCAGGTGTTCGCCTTGCGGCGTGGCAAAGCGCAGCGGCAACCGCACCGGCGCCGGTGAACCGCCACCCGCCGCAGCGGCGAAACCCAGCCAGCGGTGGCGCATGTGAAAGCGCACGCCCTGCGCGCGCAGCCGCTGCAGCCAGGCGCGCAGCAGCGGCGCAGCCTTCAAGTCACGCGGAAAGATGCGGCCCGAGCTGCCGACGAAGGTCTCGATGCCCAGGCCTTGCGCCCAGGCGCGAACCGCATCGGCACCAAAGGCCGTCAACAGCGGCTCGATGGCTGCGCGCCGCCCGCCATAACGGGCAGCGAAAGCCAGGGCGGGCTCTGCGTGCGACAGGTTCAGGCCGCCCTTGCCGGCCAGCAGCAGCTTGCGCCCGACCGAAGGGATGGCATCGAACAGATCGACCGTGACGCCGGCTTGCACCAGCGTTTGCGCCGCCATCAGCCCGGCAGGACCGCCGCCGATGACGATCGCCCGCGGCACTGCCTTGGTTTCGCCGTCGCTCACTGGCCGTGGCTGAGCACGCCGTGGCCGAAGGCCAGCGCCACGTCGACCACCGGCGACGACAGCGGCCCGCGCACGCCCTGGATGTGGCCGGCACTGACGCGCAAGCCGATGCCGGGCGTCAGCTCGCGCTGCACATAGGCCATGGGCTGCACGATGAGGCCGCCCTGCGTGTCCACACCGCCGCCGCCGGCCGCGCCAGCCAGCGCTTCGAAGCCGACCCGCCAGCCGGCGCCCAGCGGCTGCTGCACGCCAATCCCCAGCAAGCCGGTGGAATAACCGCCCGCCTGGCCGGCATAAGCGCTGTGCGCCTGCCCGCTGAGGTACCACGATGGGGAAACAAAGCGGTTGACGCGCAACGCAACCGCCTGCAGCGCGCGGCTGCCGCCACCGCGGCGCGGGGCGTCGTAGCGCTCCACACCACCGACCCATTCGGTGCGCGTGGTGCGCGGCTCGCTCAGCGTGTCGGGGTTGTCGAGCACCCAGACCAGCGAGGTTGAAGCGAACAAGGCCTTGAACGTGCCCTGCGGCGCCCGTGCAATACCGCCTTCCAGCGTCAACCCCAGGTCAGGCCCCAGCCGCACGATGCTGTAGACCGACGCCTTGGCCAGCAGGCCGCCGCCCACGTCCACGTCGCCACCACCGCCCATGCCAAGCGCGGCGCGGGCGCCAGCACTGACATGCTCGCCCCACAGCGGCGTCTCCAGGCCCAGCGTGCCCATGTATTCCGC
>JANXMO010000420.1 GCA_025354615.1 Burkholderiales bacterium
CGCCCGCGGGCTGAGGTTTTCCACGATGAGCAGCGATCGCCAGTTCAACTCGATCACCGCCGCGATGAGCGCGATCAAGCGCGACGTGAAGCGCACGGACAAGCGCCTGCGCACCGCCGTACGACGCGCGGCGAAAGCGACCGTACCCGGCGTCATCAAGAACATGCCCGTCGCGTTCGGCGGCCTGAAGGGCAGCGTGCATCTCGAAGCCGGCGGCGACACCGCATCCGTCGTCGCGGACGCCCCGCACGCCGCCGCGGTCGAAGTTGGTTCGCGCCCGCACACGCCACCGCTCGCGCCACTCGTCGCGTGGGTGCGGCTTCGCGGCATGCAAGGAATCAACACCGGCTCGCGCGACAAGCAAGGCCGCTTTGACCAGAGCCGTGTGCTGTGAATGTGCCGCCCAGGCAGCGACGAGCTGACAGCCCAGGCTGTGTGCCACCAGCACGGCGGGTGAAGAGCGCTGGCCGTTGGCAACAATTTCGTCCAACCGGGCCATCCAGTCACCGCGCCGTGGCCATAGCCAGTCATTTTGCTCGACACGCACATAACCGTGCGCGCTCTCCCAGTGGGTTTGCCAATGGCCTTGCCCTGAATTTTGCCAACCTGGCAACAGCAGCACACGCACCGCACTTTCTGGAATAGGCATGGTTGTCGCAGCTCGCTTATGCTTGGCAATCGGATTTGGGCAGGAAGCAGTGCTATGAATTACCGCGTATTTGTTGATGGGCAGGAAGGTACCACTGGATTGCGCATCCATGAATACCTGGAACGGCGCCGTGATGTGGAATTGCTGCGTATTGACGCTGACCACCGCAAAGACAGCGCTGAACGGGCCCGCCTGTTGAACCTTGCGGATGTGGCTTTCCTGTGCTTGCCCGATGCTGCGGCACGCGAGGCGGCCGCGTTGGTCACCAACCCCAACACCTGTTTGATCGACGCCAGCAGTGCGCATCGAACGTCACCTGGCTGGGTTTTCGGGTTGCCCGAACTGGCGCCGGGTCAGC
This sequence comes from Burkholderiales bacterium, assembly GCA_025354615.1. Taxonomy (GTDB): domain Bacteria; phylum Pseudomonadota; class Gammaproteobacteria; order Burkholderiales; family Burkholderiaceae_C; genus JANXMO01. Next base: position 1,008 of record JANXMO010000420.1, read on the forward strand.
GGGAAAAATTGCGTTCCAGCAAGCGAATCGCCAACCCCGGGTGCCACGCCACGGCGTTCATTTTGTTGTTGCGGCCGTTGGTTGCAGCCGGTTTGATGAACCCGGCGTTGCCTGTTTCGGCCACTTCGTTGACTGGCTATTCAGGCGGCGGCAAAAAAATGATTGAAACCTATGGCGCCGGCCCCGCAGAGCATTTGTTGGCGCCCCGGCCCTACGCTTTGAATTTGGAACACAAGCACGTTCCGGAAATGATGTGCCACACGGGGCTCGTAACACCGCCGCTTTTTCAACCCACCGTGGGGCCGTTTTACCAGGGCTTGGCTGTCAGTGTTCCGTTGCACTTGCATCAAATTCAACCCGGGCTTCGCGCTGAAGATGTGCACGAAACGCTGCAATCGTATTATTTGAACGAAGCATTTGTTCGCGTCATGCCGCTACGTGATGAGGCGACGCTGGCTACCGGCTTTTTTGATATCCAGGCATGCAATGACACCAACCGGGTCGACTTGTTCGTTTTTGCGAATGAAGCCCAAGTTGTTTTGATTGCCCGACTGGACAATTTAGGCAAAGGCGCCAGTGGTGCTGCGGTGCAGTCAATGAACATACATCTGGGCTTGGATGAAGCGCACGGATTAAATTGACGCAGATCCCGGTAATCAATCGATAAAGCGCTGGTCAAAGGCTGGTACTTTGTACCGGTGCTGAAATTGCAGCTGCCGACGTGCGGTTGATCATTTCCTGCGCGAACGCGACGAAAGCCAACGCGCCTTTTGATGCCGGATCGAAAACCACGCCTGGCACACCGTAGCTGGGCGCTTCCGCCAAGCGAACGTTGCGCGGAATGACCGTCTCAAACACCTTGTCACCAAAGTGAGTCTTCAGTTGTTCACTCACTTGCTGTTGCAGGGTGATCCGTGGGTCAAACATAACCCGAAGCAAGCCAATCACTTTCAATGTTTTGTTCAGGTTGGCATGCACTTGTTTAATGGTGTTGACCAAGTCGCTCAAACCCTCCAGCGCGAAATATTCGCATTGCATGGGCACCACAACGCCATCGGCGCTGCACAGGCCGTTGAGCGTCAACAGGCTGAGCGAAGGCGGGCAATCAATCAGCACAAAATCATACGCATCAAAAACAGGCGCAAGTGCTGTTTTCAAGCGTTGATCACGCCGCTCAAGTTTGACCAGCTCCACCTCCGCGCCCGCCAGCTCCCGGTTGGCGCCTACAACGTCATAACCACCTTTTTCGCTGCGTTGGCATGCGTCTGGAATAGTTGAAGTCTCGAGAAGTACATCGTAGACAGTTGTCTCAAGCTTCCTTTTGTCGATACCTGAACCCATTGTTGCGTTGCCTTGGGGATCAAGGTCAATGACCAAAACGCGTTGTTTCAGCTGACTCAAACCGGCCGCCAAATTGACAGTGGTCGTGGTTTTGCCAACGCCTCCCTTTTGGTTTGCAATGCAAAAAATTTTGGCCATGCGTCAATCTGAAAAACAAAAGGCTTTGTGAATCATTTGTTGCAAGCATCATCGAAGACACAATCTTCATCAAACAAACGGTCTTGGGCTCTCATCCACACGAGGCACCGATTGGCGTTCAGCTGAGGCACTTCCAGAATTTGCTGATGAAACACTTCAATACCATGAGGCAAGACCGCACTTTGCGCGACAGCTGCTTTCCCCTGCATTGCCATGTAAATACCTCCAGGCGCTAGATGTTGAAAGGTTAAATCGACTAAAACTTCTAGTGAAGCAAATGCGCGTGCAGTAATGACCGCAAACTTCGGCAAAGCCAGAGATTCAATACGACCTTGCACTGAAATCAGGTTTTTCAGTTTTAACTCTATGGCCACTTGATTGATGAAAGATGTTTTCTTTTTAACCGAATCAACACAAACAACCTTCATCTTTGAAAACGCCAAAGCCAGCAAAATACCTGGCAGGCCCGCACCACTGCCCACATCCAACAAATGATTTGCAGGTTTTTCTAAAACCGCCATTTGTTGCTGAAGCGGTTTAATAACCGCAAGGCAGTCGGCAATGTGATGCGTCAGTATTGACTGACGGTCACGTATCGCGGTTAAGTTGTAGGTGCCATTCCATTTGATCAAGAGATCAATGTAAATTTTTAACTGATGCGCCAGAAAAATGTCATCGCCTAGACCACTTGCGTCAACGATTTTTTGAAGTACAAAGATTTCACCTGCGCTTGCATCAACAACCATATAAATCAAACTTTATTTCGTGCTTTATTCATATTTTTTAAATAAGCCATCAGCAGTGAAATGGCCGCTGGTGTTACGCCGGATATCTTAGCCGCGTTGCCTAACGTGGACGGCCGCAACTGCTCCAACTTTTGTTTTACTTCAAAACCCAGCGCAGGTATTTCCAGGTAGTTTAAATCCTGCGGTAATGCCACTTTTTCCCAGCGACGGGTTTGTGCAACCTCGTCTTCCTGCTTTTTGATGTATCCAGCATACTTACTGTTGATTTCTATTTGTTGAATAACTGAACGCGCCAGACTTTCGCCTATTTCTTCTTCGAGTGTTTCACGTGAAACAGGCAGAGCCAGGCGGGCGGCAGTGCCAATATTTTCGAGAGATGAAAAATTAATGCCCGGTCTTTTTAACAAATCGTATAAGTTGTATTCATGGCTTAGCTCTTTTCCCAATAATTTGACAGCAGTTTCATCTGGCAGATTTTGTGGGCTGATCCACATTGACTGGAGTTTTTGTGTTTCACGTGAAACAAGCTCCATTTTTTGATTAAACGCTGCCCAACGCGCTTCATCCACCAGGCCAAACTGCTTACCAATACTTGTTAAGCGCTCGTCCGCATTGTCCTCTCTAAGACTAAGCCGAAATTCCGCTCGACTTGTAAACATCCGGTAGGGTTCGGTGACGCCTTTTTGCGTTAAATCGTCGACCAAGACGCCCATGTAGGCTGCACTTCGTGATGGCACCCAAGCGGGTTGATTTTTAACCTGCAACGCCGCATTGATGCCAGCAAAAAGCCCTTGTGCGGCCGCTTCTTCATATCCCGTAGTGCCATTGATTTGACCTGCAAAAAACAAACTGTTGATGGCCTTGGTTTCAAAAGTTGCTTTCAGCTCCCGCGGATCGAAAAAATCATATTCAATTGCATAGCCTGGCCGCAAAATATGTGCGCTTTCCAAGCCTTTGATTGATTGAACCGCTGCAATTTGTACGTCGAAGGGCAATGAGGTGGAAATGCCGTTGGGATAAATTTCATGAGTCGTTAATCCTTCTGGCTCAAGAAAAATTTGATGCGACGCTTTGTCTGCAAATCGATTTATTTTGTCTTCAATGCTTGGGCAGTAGCGAGGGCCAACCCCCTGAATGGTTCCTGTGAACAATGGGCTGCGGTCTAAGCCATTGCGCACGATGTCATGCGTTTTTTCATTGGTGTGGCCTATCCAGCACGGCACTTGCTTTGGATGATCCGAGGCGTTGCCAATGAAGCTAAAAACAGGCAAAGGGTCGGCATCTCCGTCTTGCCTCGTCAAGGCGGCAAAATCAATCGTGCGACCATCAATGCGTGGGGGCGTACCGGTTTTGAGTCGTCCCAAAGGAACTTTTAATTCTTTGAGCCGTGCGGATAATGAGGGCGGAGACGCCGTTTCACCAGCGCGCCCGCCTGTATGAGAAGACATGCCAATGTGAATGCGGCCATTTAAAAATGTGCCCGTTGTCAACACAATGGCTTTTGCATGAAAACGAAGGCCGGTAAGCGTTAAAACGCCGGTGACTTGGCTTCCATGTAGCACCAAATCTTCGCAGGCGTCTTGAAAAAGCCACAATCCGGTCTGGTTTTCAAGCCGCTTTCTGATCGCTGCTTTGTAAAGCAGGCGGTCGGTTTGCGCGCGTGTGGCGCGAACTGCCGGTCCTTTGGATTGATTGAGTACACGAAATTGAATGCCGGCTTCGTCGGTTGCGCAAGCCATTGCGCCTCCCAAGGCATCGATTTCTTTCACCAAATGACCTTTGCCAATTCCACCAATGGATGGATTGCAGCTCATCTGCCCAAGCGTTTCGATGCTATGGGTGAGCAATAAAGTTGTACATCCCATTCGAGCAGCTGCCAGTGAAGCCTCCGTGCCCGCATGTCCGCCACCAACAACAATTACATCAAAAGACTTTGGATAAAACATTTAGACAACCTGGTGTTGGATACGAACCAGCGCGTATTGTCATGCGTTTTATTTTTAAACCGAAATTTCCGTTTTATAGGTGGACTAATTAAAGAGCACTAAATAAAAAAGCCACCGCGCGCCAAAGGCGAGGTGGCTTTAAATAAATGTGACAGCTCTAAGCGCTGTTCACCAAGATACTTGTTCGTTTTAAATAAACAATTATCAAAAAATCAGTTACCAGCTGCGAACGGGAAGGTTATCAGCCTTTGGACGTGCGCCGCCGCCAACAGCGGCAAGCTCGTCCAGGCTCATGACGTGCATGTTGCTGGAAGTGGCAGCAGCAGCCTCTTTTTGCGTTTTCACTGCGTTAGAAATGTTGGCAGCGATTTGTGAATTGAACGTTGTATTCATGGTTTCTCCGTTGACGCAATTGCAGCCCACCTGCAATACGTAGCCTATTCGACCGCATTTGCCGCTTCCCAATCAGTGTCAGAGTTGACAGGTGGTTTTTGTCAAATATTTAACGAATTAACCCCAAACGCAGAGCCTTTAGTACTGCCTGATGTTTGTTGACGCATTCCAACTTGCGCATGGCGTTCTGGACGTGCAACACAGCTGTGCGTTCTGTGATGCTCAACACCGTGCCGACTTCCCAGGCGGTTTTGCCCTCCATAGTCCAATGCAGCACCTCAAGTTCGCGGGGCGTCAAAGACGGCGCGCCAGGATGTACAGGAGGTGGTACAAAAATGCGTTGTGCCGCATCTTGTGCATAAACGGCAAACAATTGAACGTTCGCGACAATCCGCGTCAATTCCTCACAGTCGTTGGGCAATGGAAGTTCCCGGTCCACTCCAAACATGAAATGACGCCCGTCGGGCATATGTAACGCCAATGCAATGCCATTGCAATAACCAAAATTGGCTTGCGCTTCCCAACGCTCTTTTTGCCCGGCCCGGATGTAGGTTTCGCGATTCTAGATCAAAGGCACGCTTTGTATCTTGCAATGTTGAGCAACGGGATCACTGCGCGCATCCGTGAGGGAGCACAACTCACGCCTATAAGCTTCGTCGCTGTTGTCGATCGTAATGAATTCAGCTTCGCCTAAAAAGTGATCGATCACCGTCATGGCCCCCACTTTGTCGAAACCAATGTCATGACAAAAGCGGAGCATTTCTGTCAAGAACTCGTCTCGAGTTTTAACCTCCAACACTGACGTGTAACTGCTTTGCAGCATGAAACGTTCTCAGTTGTTAATTCGGGCAAACCGCAAAGTTGTTACAACTTTTTGAATGGGTTTCACCTGAAGATGACAAGTTTTACAGCTATTCAATGCGGTGAAAAACGGCATGATTGAAAGCATGTCAGATGCTTCTTCATCAAAAATCAAGACAACGTTTGATATTCCGCCGTGGGTGATCGTTTCCTGGCCCACTGTATTGTGGCGTATAGATGCAACAAAGCGTTTGCAATTGATGCACCTTGGAACGCGAATTGTTTCTTCAAAGGGGCCCGGGCACCATGTGACAGGACAAACGCTGTGGGGCAATGAAATGGATCATGAAAATACAGCTGGTTTGGCTTGGGATTGGATAGAAGTTAGACACAACGTGATTGCCTTGGCCGACCCCATGGGGTTGGTCACCAACTTGACCTTGTTAAACCCGCAGGGTGCCCTTGTACCTACCCTGCAAGCAGCCATTCACTTGAATGAGCTGGTTCATACGCTGCCATGGCAGGCGGCGGTTCAAAAGGCGCTTCAAAATTGAAACAGACATTTATTTGGTTTTTGAAAACCTTTGGATAAGCAAAAGGTTTTCTAAAAACTCAACAACATATCAATATGTGGCAAACCGTCTTCTAAATAATTTTGGCCGATTGTTTTAAAGCCTTCGCTTTGGTAAAAACCGACGAGCCGGCTTTGCGCCGCGATGCGTAGGTTGTGCTTTGGCCATTTGGCGCTTGCATGCGCCATGGCATGCCGTAGAACTGCGCGGCCAAGGCCCTGTCCGCGCAGTACGGGAATTGTTAGAACGCGGCCAATCGAGAGCGTGGTTTCAATCGATGTCGGCTTGACAACACGGGCATAAGCAACTGGTTCGCGTTGAAAGTGGCACCACGCGGCCAAGTGATCAGCGTTTTCATCCTGCCCGTCAATGTCCAAATAAATGCACTTTTGCTCAACACAAAAAACCTGTTGACGCACTTTGTAAATGTCATGCAGTTCTTCTTTTGACAAGGTACCGAACGCACTAACTGTCCAACGAATGTCTTTCAACATATAAAAAAAAGTTCATTGCCTACCTTACTTTTACATATACCCGTAGCGTGCGTGTGGAAGGTAAATAAGTCACAAAAGCCTTGGACGTATTCACCGGACAAGGCGGGGGCAACTGATTAGCCTCTATTCCTGCCTTATCCAGTAAGCCGTTTTAGGAGACCACTATGAACCTGCTCACGACCAACATGCCTTTATTCAAAACGGCGTCATCCCATTCCCAGCCAATAGCGGCCAAGCCGCTGCATCATGCAATGCCTTTATATGAGCGTAAATGCCCGCTGACGTCAGCGGTGCTGTTGCAAATGTTTGATGAAATCGATTATGGCGTTGCACTGGTTACGGTTTCAGGCGCTCTGCGTTATGCCAATCAACTAGCCCTGCAGGCGCTTCGTCAAGGCGGTGCGCTGCAGTTGTGCCATGATATTTTGAGCGCATCGCAAGGCAGTGAGCAGGCTCAACTGCGCAGCGCACTTGCAGATGCCGCACGCGGCTTGCGACGCTTGTTGCATTTGGGTGAGGGCAGCTTGTTGGTTTCAATTGCTGTGCTCCCGTTGACTCCTGACAATGTCGTTGAAGAAGACCTTGTCAACGCAGCACCGCCTCTTGCAATGTTGGTTTTTGGCCGTCGACAAGCCAGTGAAACATTGACGATCGACATGTTTGCGCGAACTCAAAAACTGACACCCGCAGAAACAGCGGTGTTGCGAGCGTTGTGCGCAGGGCAGCGGCCCAAGGAAATTGCCAATGATGCAGGCGTGGCTGTCAGCACCGTGCGCACCCAAATCAACAATATCCGGTTCAAAACACAGACGAGCAGTATTCGTGAACTGGTTGAGCGGGTGGCAACACTGCCACCCATCACGCACGCGATGAAAACAGCGGTGCGCCATTGAGCGCCACGCGCAGCAACGGCTAGCGCCGCAAGGGGTTATTGCTGCGGCACCGGTTTGGCTACACCGTTAAAGTACAAAAGAGTGGTCTGCGGCTGGGCACTGTTGCCGGGGGGCCGCTACCAGCGCCTTCCCGTCTATGGTGATGACACCTTCTGCAGCGGTCGTGAATCCGTTCGGTAAATTGAACGATTCCATGCGCGCTTTGGCGCAATGCGGGGAAGTGCGGCGCTACCGCCCTGGCGTACTGTTGATTCAGGAAGACGACCGAGGCGACACGCTCTACATCGTCATTTCAGGCGCTGTCAAAG
>JANXMO010000430.1 GCA_025354615.1 Burkholderiales bacterium
GAAACGGCTTCTCGATGTGAATGAAAATGACCACGGGTCGTGCGACTCAAAAGTAAGTTGGAACCCCGTTTTGAAAGACAACCGACATGCTGATTACGCGGCTCAAGCTCAAGAACTGGCGTAATTTCCGCGAGCTGAATGTGCCACTGCGGGACGTGTCTTACTTGCTGGGACCGAATGCCTCGGGCAAGTCCAATCTGCTGGATGCATTTCGTTTTTTGCGTGACATCTCCAAACCTCGAGGCGGCGGCCTGCAAACAGCCGTGAGCGATCGAGATGGCATCACCAAGGTGCGTTGCCTGCATGCGCGGCGCGACCCGGAAGTGGTGATCGAGATCGAACTGGCCGACAGTGCCGACGGCCCGACGCGTTGGCGCTATGCACTCGGGTTCAAGCCGGAAGGCAAAGGTGCGCAGCGCATTCTGGTATCGCAGGAAAGGGTTTGGCGCGATGGAAAACTAATTCTTGAACGGCCAACAGCAAAAGATAAAAACGACAAAACCCTTTTGACGCAAACGCATATCGAGCAAATTCAGACGAATGCCGAGTTTCGCGAGCTGGTCGACTTTCTCGGCGGCATTTCCTATTTGCACCTCGTGCCGCAGCTATTGAAATTTGCAGAAAAAATCGGCGGGCGCCGCTTGGAAGACGATCCCTTTGGCCAAGGCTTTTTGGAGCGGGTGGCCAAAACACCCGAAAAAACCCGCAAGGCCCGACTTTCGAAAATTGCCAAGGCACTCACAAATGCCGTTCCACAGTTCAAGGGACTCCGCTTTATCAAAGATGAGCTTGGGCACCCTCATCTGGAGGCGCAGTACCAGCACCATCGGCCCAATGCCGGCTGGCAGTCGGAGGCCCATTTTTCGGACGGCACTTTGCGCCTGTTGGGCCTGTTGTGGTCTTTGCTCGATGGCAGCTCGCTGTTGTTGCTCGAAGAGCCGGAGATTTCGCTGAACGACGCCATCGTCATGCAAATCCCACTTCTCATGCAGAACCTTCAAAACAACCGCAAGACCCGGCGCCAAGTCATTTTGAGCACGCACAGCGAAGCCTTGCTCAGCAATCCCGGCATTGACGCACGCGGCGTGGTGCTGCTGGAAAGCGGCGGTAATGGAACAACGGGAAGAACGGTCCAGCCTGCTGAAGAAGTGGCCCTTGAGGCCGGGCTTTCGGTGGCTGAAGTCGTTCTGCCAAAGACACGCCCCGCTTCCGTTGCGCAACTTGCGCTTTGGTGACCATGGCTCCTGCATTGGCGACCGAAGACGAATTGAGTGAAGCAATGGGGCAATGTTTACTCGCCGAATGGGGACCCCACATGAAGCCCACACTGTTGCTGCGCAAAGGTGGCAATGGTTACCTGCGTTCCAACATGAAAAGTGGGGCGAAATGGCGCAGCGGCAGCCTGTGATCGTGCTGACGGATCTCGACCAGATGGCCTGTCCCCAAACGCTGGTGGACGAATGGTTTTCCACTCGGCACCGGCCCGCCAACCTGTTGTTGCGTGTGGCGGTCAGACAGGCTGAATCATGGTTGCTGGCAGACCACGAAGCGATGCGCCATCTCATTGGTCATAAAGGCGTTTTCCCGCCTTGTCCTGACGATCTTGCGAATGCGAAACAGCACTTGCTTCAACTGGCAAAACACGCAACCCGCGAGGTCAGACTGGATCTGATGAAAGTAAAAGGTGCCATTTCAAGCCAAGGCATCGGCTACAACGCGCGGTTGACTGCCTTGGTTCAAACGGAGTGGAGCCCTGAGCGTGCGGCGCAGCGGTCGCCGAGCCTGGCCCGCACCCGGCAGCGAATTC
>JANXMO010000431.1 GCA_025354615.1 Burkholderiales bacterium
CGTCACCATCATCAGCACCACCGGCACGAAAAAAGCGGCCAGCGTGGCCCAGGGCAGCGTGCGGAAATCAACCCGGGCGGTGGTGCGGAACAACAACGCCGGCACGAAAATGTAGAACGCCGCGTTCGACAGCGTGCGCGCCGGGTCGATTTCGGGGCTGCCCAGCCAGCGCAGCTTGCCCGCCACCCAACCGAGCAGGACGATGACGAAAATCGCGAACAGCTTGAGGAAAACAAGGTGAGGCATGGGGGAAGAATATCGCGCGGGCAGCGCCCCTGGGTCTTTAAAACAGCCGAGCTGGCAATCTTTACAGCGTTTTGCAACTGCCTTTGCATTCATCGCAGTCCAGCAAACGGTCCATCCATTTGCCGTTGGCTTGCGCGCGCAGGTATGTGGGCTGGCCCTGTTGACGCACCACGGCAAGATATATGCGCTGGTTGGTTTGCACATCCAGCAAGTAAAAAGCTTCACTTTTTGAGTCGATCCGCGAGATCACCGACTTGTGCGTCAGCCGCCAACGGTGAAGGTTATGACCAACATGCGTGACCTGTTCATGCGTGCTGTTGCGGTTCGGCTTGTTGATGCAATTGATTTCGTACTCTCTCATGGTGGGCCGCCTTTACTGGTATTAAAAACACTGTTTGCCTGAACAAAAATGTTATCCAAACCAGAAAAAATTGGGCCTCAAAAAACTGCATCAACTTGATTGATGCAGTTTTTTAAATAATGCGTATTGCGCAGTGAATCCTTTTCTTCAAACAAAAACTGTCCGAAAATAAAAAAGCCCGGCAAAGCCGGGCGAGGAGAGGTTAAGGTTGCTGACTGGCTTCAGGCAGCCAAGGCAAACGCTTCGCTGTGCGCCACTTTGAAAACCGCCACCGCTTGCACCAAGTGATGAGCCTGTTGCTTCAGGCTTTCCGCAGCTGCCGCGCTTTGCTCGACCAAAGCCGCGTTTTGCTGTGTGGCCTGGTCCATTTGCGTTACCGCCTCACCGACTTGTGACACGCCGGAGCTTTGCTCGACGCTTGCGGCACTGATCTCGCCAACGATGTCGCTTACGCGTTTGATGGAGCCGACAATCTCTTCCATCGTCTTGCCCGCCTGGTCCACCAGTAGCGTGCCTTGTTCCACCCGTTCGACGCTGTTGGTGATCAGGGTTTTAATTTCCTTGGCGGCATCGGCGCTGCGGTGCGCCAGGCTGCGCACTTCAGCTGCCACCACGGCAAAGCCGCGGCCTTGCTCACCAGCCCGCGCCGCTTCCACGGCGGCGTTCAGCGCCAGAATGTTGGTCTGGAACGCAATGCCATCGATGACGCTGATGATGTCGGCAATCTTGCGGGAACTGTCGTTGATGCCCTTCATCGTCTGCACCACCTGGCCCACCACTTCGCCGCCTTTGACGGCCACACCGCTGGCGCCCAGGGCGAGCTGATTGGCTTGCTTGGCGTTGTCAGCGTTGTTGCGGACGGTCGAGTTCAGCTCTTCCATCGTGGCGGCGGTTTGTTGCAAGGCGCTGGCTTGCTGCTCGGTGCGCTGGCTCAAATCGGCATTGCCGGTAGCGATTTGCGACGAGCCGGTGGCAATGCTGTCGCTGCTGAGGCGCACCTGGCTGACGATGCCGCCCAAAGCGTGGCTCATGCGGCCCAGCGCCCCGATCAGTACCGACACCTCGTCTTTGCCCTGCGCGCCAACCTGCACCGTCAGGTCACCGGCCGCCACCGCTTCGGCCATGCGCACGGCTTGCGACAACGGGCCGGTGATCGAACGGGTGACCACCAAGCCGGCACCTGCAGCCGCCATGAACGCCAACACACAGGCGGCAATCAGATAAGCGCGCTGCTGGGAATAAAGCGCTTCGCCTTCTTGCGTCAATTCCGCGGATCGGGCGCCGGTGTAGTCGGAGTACTCCGCGGCAGCCTTGGACAAGGCGGCCAACAGCGGGCGGCACTCATTGTTCATCTTGGTGATGGCTTGCTCTTTTTGTTGATTGAGGGCCAGGTTGACAATGGCCAGCGCCACCGGCCCGTAGGCTTGTTCGATCTTGTCCATCTCCGCGACCAGAGCACGCCCTTTTTCTTTGACGTCCGTGGCGCTTGCCATCATTTCTTTCAATTTGGCCATGTCGGAACGCACATCTTCGTGGGCCTGCGTGACCAGCGCCTTCTCGAGGTTCAGATCAGCAGCCTGGGTGACCAGCACCAGATTGCGCGCCGCAATCGCACGCCGATCGACGGCAACGCGCAAGTGGCCTGCCACCTGAGACCGCGCATTGATGCCGTTGACAAAATTGATGAAGCGCTGGTTGGCGCTTCCCAGCGACTTCAAAGACAGCCCGGCTACAAGCAGCACCATGACGGCAAGGCCTGTGAATGCCAGCGTCAGTTTGGCTCGAATCGTCAGTTGGTTGAACATGGCACGTGTCTCTTTCAAATGAAACAGCTGGCTTCTGATTGAAAACCGCCGAAGCTGAAGACCCACTCTGCACAGAGCGAGCGGTTGCAAAAAATCCATTACTGCCACCCACCGCACCGTTGCCCAGCGCCAGCGGTCAAAAGCGCCAACGGCCGAGCAAAGGTCGCAAAGGGTAAGTCGTTGTCGGTGCAACAGCGGTCGACTTGAGACATGCGCCACGCGGCGAGCGGTTGGCCTTTCAAATGCAAGGGTTCGACACCTGCCGCCAAAGCACGCGGCACCCGGAATTCGATCGGCAAAAGGCGCCGGGCTCAAACCCTTTGCGCTTGCTTGCCACCAACCAAATCAGATGTTGCCGTCGGACGGGGCGGACGTTCGCAAAGTGCGCGGCTCGTCGTCACGAGGAACATCACGCGCCACGCGCAATGCTGTGCCGTCGACCTGTACACGCGTTCCCACCGCCATTGGCTGTGCACGCTGGAAAAGCCGCGTGCTGCCATCTTCCATCCGCACGTGCACGTTGAACGATTTTTCGGTTCGCACGCGTTTTTCAACTTCGTGTCCGGCCATGCCGCCACCAATGGCTCCCAAAACCGTCATGGCGGATTTGCCATTGCCTCCACCCATCTGATGACCCACCACACCGCCCAGCACGCCGCCGGCAACCGCACCCAAGCCCGTGCCCTGGCCTTTTTGCTGCACCTCCTCAACCGATTCAACCCGACCGCAGCTGGCGCACAGCGCAGCACGCGTCGTGCCGCCAGGCGCTGTCCACGGCGTGGGCGCCTCGACATGCGCAGCGGACAACGGGTGTTGAGAACGTGAAGGGTGAACCGAGGGCACGGGCGGCACGAAAGCCGGCTGGCGAGCGGGCGGTGAAGAAGGCAACGCGGCGGGCGCCGCCGCCATCAGCGCCGCCGAAGCCGCCGCACTGGCCGGCAGCACCGGAGCGGGCGCCGTTGAACGCATGATCAACGCGCCCGCCAAAGCAGCGGTCACCAAACTCAATAAACCGCCGCCAATCCAGACCGCGCGGGGCACGGCCGTGACGGAAACGGGAGCAGGTGAAGCAACAACGACGGTAGGTTCAGACATAAAAGTTCCTTGAAATGAGGGTTGAATCGTTAACGGCACAATCCGGCGCGTGTTGACGCAAAGCTTTGTTTGGTGTTGTACCGAGTTGTAATGGCATCTTCCATGCATCATTGAAAGTGGTTTGCATCGTGAATCCTTCTCATCAAAGTGCGTTCCCACAAACGGCTGCTCCATGGGCGCCGCTACCGGGCCAAGTGGTGTTGGTCTTGCAAGGCGGGGGCGCCCTTGGCGCCTACCACGTCGGCGTTTATGAAGCGCTGCATGAAGCCGGCATTGAGCCCGACTGGGTGATCGGCACCTCGATTGGCGCCATCAACGCGGCGCTGATTGCTGGCAACGCGCGCGCCCAACGACTGCAACGGCTGCGCGCGTTCTGGGACCAGGTGCAAGACGGTACGGCCGATGGCATTCCCAGCTGGCTGGGTCTGGGCAACACGGTGGCCAACGCGGCCATCGTGCTGCGCGGCGTGCCGAACTTCTTCACGCCCAATTTGCAGGCGCTGCGTGGTTCCGGCGCAGCGTTGGGCGTGGAACACGCGGCTTACTACAGCGCCGCGCCGCTGCGTGAAACGCTGGCGCCGCTGATCGACTTCAACCATCTTCACCACGGCAGCACGCGGCTCACCGTGGGCGCGGTGAACGCGTGCAGCGGTGAAATGCGCTATTTCGACAGTCGCGATGAAGCGCTGGGGCTGGACCACGTGATGGCCTCTGGCGCGCTGCCGCCGGCGTTCGGCGCAGTGCGCATCGATGGCGAGCCGTATTGGGACGGCGGCATTTATTCGAATAC
>JANXMO010000449.1 GCA_025354615.1 Burkholderiales bacterium
CCAGCTGCACGCCTGCCTTGATCATCTCCAAGTACAGCACAAGTATTCCCAATGTAGAGAGAGAGAGAGAGAGAATACAGGTACAGGTACAGGTACATTAAAGAAGATCAGCATGCGCTGCTCTTCACCGTTCTTGACGCAGCCGATGCCGGTGATGAAGCCGCTGTCGACCGATGAGTTCATCTCCGGTGCCGGCTTGATGTGGTCGCGGTGCAGCTCCAGCACGTCGCTGACGGAGTCGACCACCGCGCCCACCACCCGGCCGCGTACGTTGAGAACGATTACCACGGTGAAGCCGTTGTACTCCGCCTCGTCGCAGCCCAGCTTCAGGCGCAGGTCGACGATCGGCACGATGACTCCGCGCAAGTTGACCACGCCCTTGATGAACGACGGCGCATTGGCAATCCGCGTCGGCGGCTCGTAAGAACGGATTTCCTGCACCTTCAGGATGTCGATGCCGTATTCCTCGGTGCCGAGGCGGAAGGTCAGAAACTCGCCGCCGTGCTGAGTGGCGGCGCGGGCGGCTTCGTGTTGGGCCACCGGGGCCACGTCTGCAAGCATGTTCATGGATCAGTTCCTTGGAGCAAATAAAAACGGATGGGTGTGCAACAACGGGTCTTCAAGCCGTCCGTACTCGAAGAAAGCGGGAAAACTCAATCCAGGTAAACGGTGTGTCCCCTGAGATATTTCGACACATTTTTCGCTTTCTTCAGTCAGCGTCATGCCCCAATAAAAGGGTGTTTGCCGTGCATTGAAGCCGTGAACTGACGGCTTCAATGCTTTCATTGCTGCCGAACCGCCGGTTGCCGTGCTGCATCAAGCCGGAAGGTGGACATCAACGCCGCCAAGCCTTTGGCTTGATCCTTCAAGCTTTCGGCGGCAGCTGCGGATTCCTCAACCAATGCCGCGTTCTGTTGCGTCATCTGGTCGAGCTCGGTAACGGCCACGTTGACCTGGCCACTGCCATCGCTTTGCTGATGGGTGGCCGCGCTGATTTCACCCATCATGCTGCACACGCGCTGCACGCTGGCGACAATTTCGCCCATCGTTTGGCCGGCGTCCGTCACCAGTTTCGAGCCCGAGCTGATGCGCTCGACGCTGGCGCCCACCAACGCCTTGATTTCCCTTGCCGCGTTGGCGCTGCGTTTGGCCAGGCTGCGCACCTCGCTGGCCACCACCGCAAAGCCGCGGCCCTGCTCGCCAGCGCGCGCGGCTTCAACCGCTGCATTCAGCGCCAGGATGTTGGTCTGAAAGGCAATGCCGTCGATCACGCCGATGATGTCGCCGATTTTTTTGGAGCTGGCGTTGATCTCGCCCATCGTCGTCACGACCTGGGCCACTACCTCGCCGCCCCGCACCGCCACTTGTGCGGCTGAACTGGCCAGGCCGTTGGCTGTGCGGGCGGATTCGGCGCTTTGCCGCACGGTGCCGTTGACTTGCTCCATCGATGCGGCGGTTTGCTGCAGATTGGAAGCCGTTTGTTCGGTACGAACCGACAAATCATGGTTGCCGAGCGCAATTTCCGTGCTGGCGGAGGAGATGTTTTGACTCGCCCCCAGCACTTTGCCGACCAGCTGACGCAGCGAGGTTTGCATGGCGGCAAGCGCTTGCAACAAGGCGGCCACTTCGTCGCGCCCGTTGTGAGACACGTCGCCGCTCAAATCGCCGGCGGCAATCCGCTGGGCCAGGCTTCTCGCCGCCTCCAGCGGCCTGCAAATGGAGTTCATGTTCACGATGGTCAAGGGCACCACCAGCAGCAAAGCCATCACCAATGCCCCGCCAATCGTGAAGTAAGCATGCTGCAGGTGTTTCTCACGCTGCGCGGCTTCCGCAGTGCCTTGCGCCGTGATGAAGGCAGCCAGCTTGTCGTTGCGGCCTTCAACCTCGTGAACCAGCTTTTTGGCAGCGCCCAAAGCCTTGTGAGCGGCGTTGGTGGAGTCAAAGCCGCTTGATTGAAGCTGCTTCAACACCACTGACGCCTGGTCACCGTATTGCGCCAGCAGCTGTTGCGCTTCTTCGGCCAGTGCTGCGCTTTGCCCTGTGGGCTGCAGTTTTGCAATTGATTTGGCGTGTTCCTGCGCCGCGGCAACAGCGCCTTGCCATTTTTTGTAATACGACGCCAAGGCGTCAGCTTGGCCGTAGGACAGCAGCATGTCTTTCTCATAGCGGCGTACGTTGCCCAATGCCAGACGCATGTCAGACAAGTCGTTGGCCAGCCCCAGCGTGGCCTCGCTGAAACGGCTGCTGCTGTTCGCCAACT
>JANXMO010000508.1 GCA_025354615.1 Burkholderiales bacterium
CTCGATCTGGTTGAGCCACGATGCCGACGTGGGCGTGAAGTGCACGTGAAATCTTGGATGCCGCGCGAGCCAGTTCCGAACGGCGGCGGTCTTGTGGGTGCCATAGTTGTCCATCACAAGATGAACATCCAACATGGTCGGCACGTTGGCCTCGATGGTGCGCAGAAACTGCAAGAACTCGCTGCTGCGATGTCGGCGATGGAGATCCCCGATGACCGAACCCGTGGCGATGTCCAGCGCCGCGAAGAGCGTAGTCGTCCCGTGGCGTTGGTAGTCGTGAGTGCGCCGCGCCGGCATTCCTGGAGCCAATGGCAGTTGAGGCTGCTTGCGGTCAAGCGCCTGAATCTGGCTCTTCTCGTCCACGCACAGAACCATGGCCATGTGCGGCGGATCGAGATACAGCCCGACGATGTCACGCACCTTCTCGACGAACAGCGGATCGGTGGAAAGCTTGAAGGTCTGTTGCCGATGGGGCTGCAAGCCAAAGGCGCGCCAGATGCGCGACACCGCGGTCTGCGACAGCTTCGCTTCACGCGCCATGGTGCGGGTGCTCCAGTGCGTGGCCGCCTCGGGGACGCTCTCGAGCGTTTTGGCGATCACTGCATTCACTCGGGCATCATCGATCGTGCATGGCGCACCCGACCTCGGCGCATCCAGCAACCCGTCAAACCGATGCTCGACAAAGCGGCTGCGCCACTTCGAGACTGTCTGAGGAGTCACGCGCTGCCGGCTCGCGACAACCTTGTTGTCGATACCTTCGGCGCAGGTCAAAACAATGCGCGCTCTCAGTGCCAACGCCTGCGCAGTCTTGCGCCTCAGCGTCAGCGCGCTGAGTTGCTCGCGCTCCGCATCCGTCAACACCAACTCCGTCTTCGGTCTTCGGTCTTCCGCGCATCGCCGCCTCGTCGTGTAGCTACGGGACACGAATGGATTCGAATAGGAATCAAATAGTTAAATGAACTTCTAACTCACGACATTAGGAGCGCGACTGATTTCGGCAAAGGCCGGTTGCGCCTTAAAGCGACACTGAACAAATTCCTCGCGGCCAGCGCATTTCGCACCGGGCCTCACCTGACAGCTTTCGATCAGTTTACTTTATTCGCGAATAACGAATATTTTATTCAACGAGCCATTTTATTAAATATTTTCTTTTGAAATCAACAACTTGGAATAAAACGACAGCATTTAGAGGTATAAAAATTTTATGCGGCGTATGATTGCCCGGATCAAAAAATTTATGTACGTCTCAAGGGTGATTTCCATGGTTGATGTCTTGCGAAAAAAGAGTCCAAGAGCGCCGTCAATGGCTCTGGATGAGGCGTTGGATCGCGTGATGAAAGCTTATGACAGAGACCGTCTGCATCCGGCGCCGACTGAGGTCGTAGCCCAAAACCTGGGCTACAAAAGTGCAAACAACGGTTCCGCTCTAGCGGCGATTGCAAGTCTTCGCTACTTCGGCCTTTTGGAGCGCCCTAGCGAAGGTTATCTGGCAATCAGTAAAGCCGTAGAGACGTATAAATTTGCTCCCGACCCGGCGCATAAGCAGGCTGTGCTGGAGGGCTTTTTGATGAAGCCGGTGCTTTATGCCGATTTACTTGAGAAGTTCGGGAGCGGCTTGCCCTCAGACGCAACCATGCGATACGACCTCATTCAACGAGGTTTCTCACCTCAATCAGCGGATGTGGCCTTAGCCACATTCAAACGGTCAGTTGACTTCGTGGGCTACTTTTCAACTCAACGCGAATCACAACAGAGCGATGCCAGCCCCGCCTCGGAGTTTGGGGAAGATTCACTGCCTATGCCGACCTTGTTGGAGCCAGTCCAAAAGCCTGCATCAAAACCAATGAATCTGCTGGATAACGATGAAGCGGCAGATCGGATCCCGGTTCGTCTGCCGGGAGGGCGTCGGGCATGGTTGCTAATTCCTTCTCCCTTTTTCGAAGGCGATAAGGTGAGGCTGAAGGCCCAAATTGACCTCCTTCTCACAC
>JANXMO010000530.1 GCA_025354615.1 Burkholderiales bacterium
CTGGATTTGCACCACCCATGGTTTTTGGGTAGGCGACAGCGGGTGGCGCCGGTCGAGTTCGAGCAGCTGTGCGAAGCCCAGCATGGCGTTCAGCGGCGTGCGCAGCTCGTGGCTCATGCGCGACAGGAACTCGCTTTTGGCGCGGTTGGAAGCTTCGGCCGCGCGCCGTGCGCGGTCGGCATCGGCCAGCCGCAGGTTTTCGGTAACGTCCTCGACCGCGCTGACGATGCGCTGCGGCATGCCGCGCTCGTCGCGCAGCAGGGACAGCGTCGATTGCACCCAAATCACCCGGTCGCCGTTGGCGACATAGCGCTTTTGCCGGCGGTCGATGCTGACGGCGCCGGTCAGCAGCAGTTGCACGGCTTCACGGTCGGCACCAGCGTCTTGCGGATGGGTGAAGTCTTTTGCGTTCATCGCCAGCAAGGCCTCGGCGCTGTGGCCAACCAGCCGGCAGAAGTGCGGGTTGGTCTGCTTCACGTTGCCATCGAGGTCGGTGTAGACGACGCCCAGCGGCACGTTGTTGAAGATGTTGCGAAAGCGCTGCTCGCTTTCGCGCATGGCCACTTCGGCTTGCTCGCGCTCGTGCACCTGCTGTTCCAGCGCTGCGGTGCGCTCACGCACCGCAGCCTCGATGCGCCGCGTGCGCCCGGTGACAGTCAGCAGCAAGGCGCCCAGCACAGACGTGGCGAGCAAGCCGACAAGGGAAAACAGCCAGGCGTTGCCTTGCCCGGCGCCGGGCAGGTCGGCCGGGTTGGCATCAACGCGCACCGACCATTGGCGGCCGGCAAAGTCGATCGCTTGCCGCTGGATCCAGCCGGTTGGCTCGGCGCGACAGGCCGGGCCGCCCGCCAGCAACGGGAAAGCCGCGGTCGGGTCGGTGTCAAACACACAAACCCGCAAGTAAGACGGCACCTGCTGCATCAGTTGTTGCAGCAAATGCTCAACCCGCAAGGTGGCGAAAACGGCGCCGCTGGCGCGGTTGCGGCGCGCCTCCGGCGTGGTTGGCACGGGCGGCCCGGCGTACAGGGCCTGGTAGATGACAACGCCAGTGGCCTTGGCGTCAACCGCATCCTGTGCCAACCAGAAAGCAGCCGTTGCCGTCGGCATGCCGCTGGCAATCGCCCGTTCCAGCGCTTGCCGCGCCGGCTTCACCGACAGCAAGTTGACCCCCAATGCGCCGACGTTGCTGGCCAAGGGCTCGATTTGGCGGATGGCGAACGCCTCGGCGCCACGCGTTGGCACGCGCAGGTGCGGCGGGGCATCTGCGGACAATCGGTCGGTTACGCGGTAACCGGCGTGGCCGTTGGCCTGCACTTCGGCTTCAAAGCGCGGCAGGTCGGCTTGCGCCACGCGTTGCACATGACCAAGCGCTTGCAAGGCATTGGGCAGCGCCAGCCAACCGGCCGCCACCAGGCGCATGTCGTTGTGTGAAATACGCTCAGCCGCAAGATAAACACCGCGCACGGCGGCCAGTGCGTGCAAGGTTTCCTGCAGCTTGAACGACACGGTGCTGACCGCACTGGCGGCTTCGCGGTCAAAAGTGCTGCGCGCGCGGGCCAAATCCCAACGCACGACCTGGCCAATCGTGGCGGCCAACATCACGGTGACGACCAGGAGCGTCAGCCCGACCGTTGCACGCCGGGGGGCCCAATCGGCGCGCGGCTGGCCAATCAAGGTGAGTACGATGGGCGCGCCGATCACGGTGCCCAGCGTGTCGCCGGCCCACCACGTCACCCAGTTCAGCTCCCAGGCGCTGGCAGGCACTGCGCCGGAACCCACCAGCACGGCGGTGGCGCAAGACGCGTTCAACACACATGCGACGAGCGCGCCGCTGGCGAAAAAGGCCAGCACATCGCGCGGCTCGCTGAGCGTCAACGGCTGCCGGATGCAGCGACGCACCAGCGCCGCGCCGAACAAGGCCTGCAACGCCGCTCCTCCGGCAATGGCCAGCGCCACGCCAATCGACCCCATACTGGCGGCCGGCCATGGGCCGTGCCCCACATTGAGTGCAAACGAGCCGAGGGCGACCGCTGGCGCCAGCCGCCAACCCAGCACCAGCACCACCGCCAGCGCCAGCCCTGCGGACGGAAAAAGCGTCGTCGCGTAGCCGGGGGAAATGGCCAGCGTCAACGCCACCTGCCCTATCAGCGCATAGCACAGGGCCGTTGCCAAGGAGGCCAGCATCCATGGCAGCAGAG
>JANXMO010000542.1 GCA_025354615.1 Burkholderiales bacterium
GGCCCGGTTCATGCCGGCCAGCTCGTCGTTGTGGCGCAGCAGCAGCTCGACCGCGTGGCCGCCTTGGCGCAGCAGCGCGACTTCCGCTTCAGCGACGACGTCTTCGCCGCCGCGCTGTTGGTAGGCGTTGTGCGCCACCAGCACCCGCAGCGGCCGCTGATGAATGGCGGCAGCGCCAGACGGCGCTGCAGCAAGCGCCTCCTGAACGCCCATCAAGCGCCCGGCGCCGCGGCGTGCGCCACGCAGGCGAATTGCTGGAACTGCGTGTCGGCCAACGCGCCGCGTGTCAAGGCATCCAGCAGCTTGAACTTCCACGACACCTGGATGGCATTGATGCCCTGCTGTCGCTCGACCGCGTAGCCGGCGGCCTCAAACAGTTCACGCATGCTGGTGGCCGTGAAAAACCGCAGGTGGGTGCGGTCCATCACGCCCTCGTTTTCGTAACGCCAGCGCCCGCGCAGCACATAGTCCTTGAACACCGGCAAATAGCGCACGTTGGGCAGCGACGCCACGACCACGCCCTGCGCGCCAAGCAGCGCGCGCAGCTGGCGCAGCACCGTCCATGGGTCGACCAGGTGTTCGAGCACGTCGTTGAGCACGATGCAGTCGAACGCCGCGCCAGCCAACTGGGGCAAGGCATTTTCGATGCTGGCGCAGAGCACGCGGTCCAGCCGCGTGGCGGCGATGGCGGCGGCCTCGGGGTGCGCCTCGATGGCGGTGACGTGCAACGCGCGGCTGGCCTTCAAATGCGCGGCGAAGCCGCCACCGCCGCAGCCGACTTCCAACAGCGTGCGCGCGGCCAGCGGCACGAAAGCGGCCATTTCCTCGCGGCGGTGGCCAAAGTAGGTGTCCTGCTTGTCGTCATACGAAGCGCGCGCGCCGGCGGCAACGGGGCCCGGCCCGCTCACCACTTGCACCCCGTGGCCAGGTAGCTGCCGTAGAGGTTCAGCAGCGGCACGCGCGTGCCCAGGTACCAGCTGACCTTGCCCGAACCACGAATGCGCACGCTGTTGAAGCCGGCCATCATCAACTGCAGCCGCAGCGCCTGCGCATGGTGCTGCGACACGTGGCTGCCGCCCAGCACGCTGCCGCCGCGCCAGCGCAGCTTGTAGTCGCCGGGGTTGGGCGTGGTCAACGCCAGCGCGCCGTGTGGCCGCAGCACGCGAAAGGCTTCGTGCAAGAACGCCATCAGCTCGCGGCTGGGCAGGTGTTCAATGAATTCACCGGCAACGACGGCGTCAAAACTGTTGTCGGGCGCAGGAATATCGGTGGCGGAGCCGCACAGCACGCCGCTGTAGACCGCTGCCGGCAGGCGTTCCAGACGTGATGCCAGCAGGTCCAGGCCGACGATTTTCCAAGCCGGTTGCAGCGCCTTGAGCACGCTGCCGCCGCGGCCGGTGTTGCAGCCGACGTCGAGCACATCGGCCGTGGGCTTGGGAAACCAGGCGGCGAACTGGCGGTAGCGGGTGGCGGTGAAAGGGTCGATCTCGCTTTCCACCTGCGCTTCGTTGAGGGCCACAAAGTCGGTCATTGCTCACTTCCTTGGTTGATGTCACACATCTGCGCAGGCAGGCGACGCAAGCATATCCCCGGCGGGTTCAGCCCGGCCGCGGCCCAGGCTGGAGGGCCTGCAGGATCGGCGCATAGGCCTCCGCCACCCGCCGCGGCCAGGCGTGGGCCGCCGCGCGGCGCAGCGCGCCCTCACGCAGCAGCCGGCGCAGCGCCGGGTCGGCGGCCAGCGGCTGCAGGGCGTCGGCCAGCCGCGCCGGCAGCGCGTGGGCATCACCGTCACTTGCGACCACCACGCGGCCGCAGCTGGCATCAACGAAATGCGGCGGCCCGCCCAGGTCGACGCAAACCACGGGGCAGCCGCTGGCCAGGCTTTCCAGCACCACGGTGCCGCCGGAGTCATGCAGGCTGGGGAACAGGAAAACATCGTGCTGA
>JANXMO010000568.1 GCA_025354615.1 Burkholderiales bacterium
GGCTTCCTGCCGGGGCTGAAGGCCTTCACGGCGGCGGTGTTCGGCGGCATCGGCAACCTGCCGGGCGCCATGCTGGGCGGCGTGTTGCTGGGCGTGATTGAAGCGATGGGCGCGGGCTACATCGGCCCGCTGACCGGCGGCGTGCTGGGCAGCCAGTACCAGGATATTTTTGCCTTCATCGTCCTCATCATCGTGCTGACGCTGCGGCCGCAAGGCCTGCTGGGCGAACGCGTGGCTGACCGTGCTTGACGCGCCTGGGTTGAAACACGACGAGGGCGGGCAAGGGCGCCGCTTTGCCGTTATCGCCGTGGCGGCGCTGGGCCTGCTGCTGTTGCCGTTTGTCGCGCAGCTGGCCGGCAACGCCTGGGTGCGCATCATCGACACGGCGCTGCTCTACGTGCTGCTGGCGCTGGGGCTGAACATCGTGGTCGGTTATGCGGGCCTGCTCGATCTCGGCTACATCGCTTTTTCCGCCGTCGGCGCTTACTTGTTCGCGCTGCTGGCCAGCCCGCATTTGACCGACACCTTTCCGGCATGGGCCGCGCACTTTCCTGCCGGGCTGCATGCGGCTTGGTGGTGGGTGTTGCCCTTGGGCGCGGCGGTGGCCGCGGTGTTCGGCGTGCTGCTGGGCGCGCCGACCTTGAAGCTGCGCGGCGACTACCTGGCCATCGTGACGCTCGGTTTCGGCGAAATCATTCGTGTGTTTCTCGGCAACCTGGAGCAGCCGGTCAACATCACCAACGGCCCGCGCGGGCTGGGGCAGATCGATTCGCTGCAGCTGTTCGGCTTCGACCTGGGGAAAAAGAGCACGCTGCTCGGCCTCGACGTGGCGCCGGTCACGCATTACTACTACCTGTTCCTTGGTCTGGTGCTGCTGGGCATTCTGATTTGCCACCGGCTGGAGCACAGCCGCATCGGCCGCGCCTGGATGGCGATCCGCGAAGACGAAACCGCGGCGCGCGCCATGGGCATCCATACGCGCAACTTGAAGCTGCTGGCGTTTGCCATGGGCGCCACGTTTGGCGGTGTGTCGGGTGTGCTGTTCGCGGCGTTTCAGGGCTTCGTGTCGCCGGAGTCCTTCAGCCTGCAGGAGTCGGTGCTGGTGGTGGCGATGGTGGTGCTGGGTGGGTTGGGCCACATTCCCGGCGTGGTGCTGGGCGCGCTGCTGCTGGCCGCGCTGCCCGAGGTGCTGCGCTATGTGGCGGGCCCGCTGCAGGCAATGACGGCCGGCTGGCTGGACGCGGCCATCCTGCGCCAGCTGCTGATCGCGCTGGCAATGATCGGCGTGATGCTGGCGCGGCCGCGCGGCTTGTGGCCAGCGCCGGTGCATGGCCGCGCGGCGGCGGTGGGCTGAGATGACGATGGCTGCGAGCAAGCGGGCCGCACACGCGCCGCCGGTGTTGAACGTGGCGCAGGTGTCCAAGCGGTTTGGCGGGCTGCAGGCGCTGGCCAACGTCGGCCTGCGCATCGAGCGCGGCACAGTGCACGGCTTGATCGGCCCGAACGGCGCCGGCAAAACCACCTTGTTCAACGTCATCACCGGCCTGTATGCGCCGGATGCCGGCCGCTTCGAACTGGCCGGCGTGCCCTATCAACCCAGCGCGGTGCACTTGGTGGCCAAGGCCGGCATTGC
>JANXMO010000604.1 GCA_025354615.1 Burkholderiales bacterium
GTGGAATTCTCACCGTATGGTTTTGCAATCTCTGGGTTGCCATTGTATTGATTGGCCTCCACACCTATGTTAACAGCATGTTTTTCCTCATTCGTATAAAGGAAATTTTGCTTCAGGTGCAAAGTGCTGCTACGGCTCTCAAGGAAGCGATAACGCAGCAACGAGATGCGCTAATAGCAACCGATTTTCGTCTATTGCCAAATGGGCGTTCGCTTGAATACTTCCCGTTGGTCCCCGACTTGAATGCCAAAGTGCTCGCGTTCTTAAATCCATCACGGCGAGCAATTACCGAGATATGTCAAATTCCAAATTTCTTTTTGAAGCTGACTCGACAACATAGTTCACTAGAACATCTCCTTTCCAAAGAGTTGAAGCCGATCATGAGTACGTCACAAATGGCGTACATGCAAGATTTTTTGCCGGCAACAAAAACTCTCATAGAACTACGCAACGGACTTGAACACGGCGTTACGACTTCTAGGAAATTGCACATTCAGAACTTCTCACACACGCCGAACAATCAGGTTAGAGGGCCCATTTGGTTCCTCGACGGGGATGAAGCGCAAGACATTCAGTTGCATGCCGAGCGAGTGCCTGAGTTTCTGCTTTGCTTGGCAGAAGCGATGTTTGTAGCCTGCGCAGATGCCACACGCCGCGAGTGGCCACCACTACAGCTCATTACTGTTAAAACAATCGATGAGCAATGCCCAATTCGGTATCAGCTTGTTCTTGATCACTCTTGTTTGAAATTTCCTGATTCGCAACCTTCTAATCCCTAAGGTATGCGACGATCCTCTTTTGCCGATATCGTGAATAGGCGCGTTGGTTACCGAGGTCGGCAATGGCTGCATGCGGTGATTGCACACCAGTCGCTGCATGGCAACCAGGACCACACAGCAGTATCGCTACCAGCAGTTGACAGTCGACTGCCGCAGGCTTTATTGCACGTGAACACAAAGCATTCTTATTGAAAACGAATGCGCGCGGTTTAGTGCAGGTTTGCTCAGGAGCAGTGCCTTTCCTCTTCTCAGATACGCCCTTTTATAAATCAGCTGTTGAGCTTGAGCCGTACCTCGGGATTTGAGAAGGTAACCCGCAACAGCATCTTGGCCGCACCCGTTGACTCGCGTTGGCCTTGCTCCTAATCTTGGCGCGTGCGTGCAGACACATCCATCAGACGAGCGAACTCCTGCTGAGACAGACCAATGTGTGAACGCGCTTCCGCAGCAGCCGGCACCTTGACGTGCGTGACACGAGCACCTTTGCCGCTGCGCATTTGTTTGACCGACGCCAGCAGATCGCGTTTGAAAGCTTCCATTTCAGAGGACATCTTCAACGCCTTGTTTCAGCGCTGCCAAGAACGCTGTTAGCAGGTTTTCAAACCTCCCTTGGTATAGGCAATGAGCAACCAAATCGTCTTTTCCGTTGTGCAGAAGTAGATGACTCGAGCGCCACCGCGCTTGTCTTGCCCATACCGTTACCACCGGACTTTTCAATAACCAACCGTGCCAGGAATTACATTGCCAGCTGTTGAATTGCTGGCGAGCCATGAAATAAATTCGTTTCGCTCAGCGTCGTTCCAAATTTCCTCCGCGTACTTTTGGAATATGAACGGCCTCTGCCATCACCCCCTTCGGGTCGGCCAAACGCATTGATTCAATCCACCGAGTTCGGAGCGCTTCCCGCGCTGCGGGGTCGGCTCGCAAAATGGACGAGGGGTGCCGGCATATCAGCACCCGCATCCCGTCGCTTCGAACAAACCAGGCGCCCTCGTTGGCAAGAATAGGCACCGGCTGGCCCAGCAAACTCTGAGCGGCGGTTGCACCCAGAGCAATGATGGCCGACGGCTTGACCAGGGCAATTTCTTTCTCCAACCAGTGGAGGCAGGCCTGGGCGGCTTGCTGGCTGGGCGTCATGTGCATGCGCTTTTTGCCGCGCATTTCGTAATGAAAGTGCTTGACCGCATTGGTCAGGTACAGGGTTTTGCGGTCCCACCCGAGCTCGTCCAAGGCGCCTTGCAGCAGCTGGCCGGCCGGGCCGTGGAAAGGCCGACCCGCCAGGTCTTCCTGATCGCCCGGCTGCTCGCCCACCAGCATCAGTTGCGCCTGCTCGTTGCCCTCTCCAAAGACGGTCTGGGTGGTGATGTCGGCCACGGGGCAGTCGCGGCAGCGCATGGCCTGCTGCTTGAGTTCGGCAAGGGTGGAGGCGCTGATGCTGGCGATGGGAGGGCTGCTCTGGGGCACACGAGGCCTGCGGCGCACCCGCTCCTGGGCTTGCGCCTCGATCATCGTGCGCTGGCGCTCAGGGGCCTCGCAGAGCAATGGGGCGATCGTGGTGGACTCGGGCAGGTTTTTCCAGAACCGCACCGGCATCTCTTTTTTCATCATGGCCACTTTGACCCGGGCCGGATTGAAGATGCTCTGATAGTAGGCAAGCCACAGCGCCTCTCCGGCATCAGCATCGGGCGCCTCCTCGCGCCGACCGCCAGGGCCGAAGCGCAGCGAGCGGCCGTCCCACTCGACGCTGACGCGCGGGGTCAGGATGGCCCACTTCATGTTGGCAAAGCGCCGAACGAAGAAAGGCGCAGCTGCCTCAACAATGTGGTGCGCTGGCTCGAACCAAGCCACGTGCCGCACCTCAGGCTCAACCGGCGCCAAGGGCTCGCCCGCTGCGGTGGCGTTGTCGTGCACGCCGTGACTGTCCTTGTCCAGAACCTCTGGGCCTGGTGCCAAAACCTGCCTGAAACGCACGAAAGCGTGCATCTTGTGAATCTCGCGGCGCACTTCACGGTGCAAGCGATCGAGCGCCAGCCGGTCGGGATCAAGCGGGTCCTGCCAAGCCAAAGTGTTGAGCGAGATGCGCGCAATCAAGCGATGCAACAGCGCAAAGCGCCCTTCATGGTGGTGCAGAAAGACGGCCCTGACCTGAGAAACGAAGGTTCGCGGCAGGCTCAATGCGGGTGCCTTGGGCATCGTGGAGGCGAGCACTGGCGGCGCCTGGGCGAACAAGTCGCCGGCCTCCTCGCCGCCGGCGACCTCCCATCGCACTTCAGCCGGCGGCGCGCCTTGCGCTTGTAGGGCCCGAATGGCGTGGGTGAATCCATCCCAATCGGTCACCGAGGCGAGCGAGATCACCTGCAGCGTCATCACGAACCGGCGTTTACCCTGGCGCTTGCCCCTCCCGCAAACGGGGCGGACTTGGCTTCCCAGGCACCAGCCCACACGCCAAGCCAGCGCACAACCCATAGCCAGCACCGGCACTGCCTCGCCGCCAGGAGGCGCTCAATAATTTTCATGGCACCGCAATGCCCGCAAAAAGATCGCCTTGCAGAGAATCGTTTTCGGCGCGTTGATTGGCCTTGGCCTTGTGGGCAATCCGGGTGACGAGCGCCGTGTGATCGGCGCCTGCCGGCCTGTGGTCCGGCAGTACGACGAACGGCAATACCTTGCCCAATGGCACGCGCAGGCGATCCAGGTCATCACGCCGCACGGACCGCAAGCGCCGAGCGGACACGATGCGGTCCACCGAGCGAATGCCCAGTCCCGGCACCCTGAGCAACCGGTCCTTCGGTGCGCGATTGAGGTCGACGGGAAATTGAGCCGGGTTGGCCAGCGCCCAGGCAAGTTTCGGATCGACGTCCAGGGACAGCATGCCCCCGTCAGTACAGATTTCGTCTTCAGCAAAGCCGTAGAAACGCATCAACCAGTCGGCCTGGTACAGGCGGTGCTCGCGCATCAAAGGAGCTGCGCGCAACGGCAGCCTTGCAGAAGCATCCGGGATCGGGCTGAAGGCCGAGTAGTACACGCGTTTGAGCCCATAGGCGCCGTACAAGGTGCTGCTGGTTTGCAGAATCTGCCGATCATCCGAAGCGTCAGCGCCGACGATCATTTGTGTGCTCTGGCCCGCCGGCGCGAATTTGGGCGGTTTAACAATCTTCGGTCCTGCAGCCGCCATGGAGCGCGCCTTGCTGCGCCTGCCATCGGCATAATCATCTTGCTGCAGCTTGATACGTGCCATGGAGCGCTTGATCGCTCCACTCTCCTTTTCCGGGGCGAGTGCCTGCAGCGCCTCCGCGGTGGGCAGCTCGATGTTGACGCTCAACCGGTCGGCATAGCGTCCGGCTTTGAGCACCAGTTCATCACTTGCATCCGGGATGGTCTTCAAATGGATGTAGCCACGAAAGTCGTGGTCCTCGCGCAATGAGCGGGCCACCTCGATGACCTGCTCCATGGTGTAGTCAGGCGTGCGGATGATTCCCGAGCTTAAAAACAACCCCTCGATGACGTTACGCCGATAGAAGTCCAACGTGAGACGCACCACCTCGTCGACCGTGAAGCGGGCTCGATCGACGTTGCTCGACTCGCGGTTGACGCAATACAAGCAGTCGTAGATGCACCAGTTGGTGAGCAGGATTTTGAGCAGCGAGATGCACCGGCCGTCAGGCGCATAGCTGTGGCAGATGCCGGCCCCCTCGGTCGACCCCACGCCGGTGCCGCCTACCGAATTGCGCTTGGATGTGCCGCTGGATGCACACGAAGCGTCGTACTTAGCCGCGTCAGCCAAAATGATCAGCTTGCGCTTGGTGTCCATCTCAACGGGATTCGATTGATCAACGCGAACCTCAAAACAACTGGATGAATATACAGTTTAAACCAGCCCGCTCAAGCAGCGGGCGCGCAGGTTAGTGGATGCCTAGTTCGGCTCCCTGATCAACCGCCCCGCCGCCGCCTGCACCGGCCGTGCGTTCATCGGGTAGGCGGCACGCCGCCAACTGCATACGGGCTGCAACATCCAGCAGCATTGACGCATTTCAAACCTCATGAGACGATGCAAATAAAGCGACAATCGACGCAAAAAATGCATCAATACTTGTCATCGTTGCTTTTCCCGGAATACCGGCGCCGTGTGCTTTCACTGTTGCTCTTGCGACCGAGTTCCGCGTTGCATGGACGCGAAATCGCGCGTCAAACGGGGCTGGCGGCCGGCACTGTCAGCCGCGAGCTCACACGGCTTGCCGAAGTTGGTTTACTCAAACGTGAGAAACGCGGCAACCAGCAGGTGTATTGCGCCAACACCGCAGGTCCGATTTTTTCGGAACTGGCCAGTATTTTGCGCAAAACTTCCGGCGTCACCGACATCCTCATTCAAGCACTGACGCCGGCCGCTTCGAAACTTCGTTTGGCTTTCGTGTTTGGTTCTGTTGCCCGGGGTCGTGAAACCGCGGGCAGTGACCTTGACCTGATGCTGATCGGTGACATCAGCCTCAGGGATGCTGTGGAAACTCTTTTTCCAGTTCAAACAACGCTTGGCCGCGAGGTCAATCCCAAGGTGTATTCGACCACTGAGTTTTCGGCCAAAGCGCTTGTAGAGCCCTTTCTCGCTGACGTGTTGGCCAAACCAAAAATTTTCTTGATTGGGAGTGCCCATGAGCTTGAAGAACTTGCTGGGCGTCAGTCTTGACGTTGTTACCGCTGACAGGAGTCTGTTGGAATGCTTATTGCGGCCGCAGAGCGCAACATTGCCGATGCACAACTTGCGGGTCTAAGCACCGAAAACCAGTTTGATGCGGCCTACAAGGCCATCATGCAGACGGCAATGGTGGCCTTGAACGCCAATGGCTACCCGGACGTTAAAGAGCAAGCCCGGACACCACCAAACGGCGATCCAGACACTGCCGTTGTCCGTCGGTCTTGCGCAGCAAGAGGTCATCGTTCTTGATGCCCTGCGCAAGCAACGCCATCTTTCAGATTACTCGGGTGACTTGGTGTCAGAAGCAGTAGCGGCAGAGTGTTTGACAAGCGCGAAGGCACTGCTGATGCACGTCAAAACATGGCTCAAGACAAACCGGCGCGAATTGATTTAGCGCAAGCTCAATCTGCAAAGCCGCAGTTTGCGAGGCAACCGTTTGCGTCAGCCTCAATTTGACTCTTTGATCAACCGCCCCGCCGCCGCCTGCACCGGCCGTGCGTTCATCGGGTACAGGCGCGAGAAGATGGCGACTTGCTGGGGTGAAATGGGCACCGGGGTTTTCATGACCATCCACAGCACGCCTTCGCTGCAGGGCGGCGTGGTCAGCGAGCCCATGTAGGTGTAGTAGCTTCGTTCGGTGGGCAGCAGTTCGTTCAGGTTGATCGGGGTTTGCGCCGCCACTTCCTCGCCTTTTTCCAGCGGCAGGTTGTTCCACACGGTTTGCACGACCGGTTGCCAGCTGCCGCGGTCGAGCAGCACGGCGATGACCGCCAGGTGGCCTTCGAGATCCTTGTGGACGAGGTGGGCGACCATGTCGAACTGGCGGCCGTTGATGCGCTCTTCGCTCGGGCGGTGGAAGTGGAACTGCACCAGCTCATAGCGCTTGCCCATCACCTCGATGCCGTTGCCGGCGCCGACGTTGACCTGCACGGTGTGGCCGTTGTCGACGACGCGAAAGCCGCTGGGCTTGTAGTCGAACTGCACGTCATCGAGCTGCACCTTGATGCCGTCGCGGATGTCGATCGGGCTTTGGCGGGTGCCGCTCGAGCATTTGGAAAACTCGGGCTGCAGCTGGCCCCAGGTCGCGGGGCCGGCGGTGCCTTCGTAGTCCCAGTGCGGTGCTTGGCCGCGTCCAGCCATTGCCAGCGGCGCCGGCAAGGCGGCGCGTGCGGCCGTTCGCGCGGCGGTTGTGGCGCGGTGCGGCGCCTCGCCGTGGCCGGCGGCCACCTTGGCCGGCGCCGCCTCGATCGTGCTGGCGCGTGACACGACGCGCAGCACATGCGGGTTGCGCGCCTCGGGTGCCTTGCTGGCGCCGAGTTTTTCGGCCAGGCGCTCGCGCACCAGGTCCATCGGGTCTTTGGCGGCAATGGAGCCCGGCCCGGCAGCTTTGTTGTTGGTGGTGGTGCTCGTGCTCCGCATCACGCTTCTGCGCTCGACCGGTGCTTCTTCTGCCGGTTCCGCCAGCGCTTCTTTTTTCAACGCCGAACGGCTGGCGTCGGCTTTGCCTGCCGATGCACGCGCTGTGGCGGGCGGTGCATCGTGCTCCGCGGCGGCACGCTCGGAAGCACCTGCCGGGCCGGCGGCCGCGCCCCAACCGCAGACGCAAGCCAGCGCCACGGCCCAGGGTGAGCGCAAGGGAAAAGTCGGCAAGGGCATGGCAATCTCCGGCACAAGAAGAAGTGAGGTCTCGTGCGGTTATCGGCCCGCGCCGCGGCGGCTTGATGGCGGAGGCAGGAGCGTTAAGCGGCGCGCCCGGCAGGCGCGAACGGCTGTGCCGTCAGGGCGGGCGCTGTACCGCCGTCAAACCAGGCCCAGCCGTGGCGCCACCCAGCGCCAGGCAAAGAGGCCCACACCCATCATCACCAGCGACGCAACAGCCAGCGCCGCCGTCGAGTGCATGACCAGCGGCGCCAGCACGCCGGCCACCAAGCCATTCGCCAAGCTGCCAACGCAGGCTTGCAGCGATGACGCCATGCCGCGCCGCTCGGGCACGCGGTCCAGCGCCAGCAGCGTGACCACCGGCACCATCAGCGCCCAGCCGAAAGAGAACACGGCAATCGGCAACATTGCCCACGCCACCCGGGCGGTGAACGCCAGGTTCAGCGCCACGTTGATCACCGATACGACGGCCATGATGGCAAAGCCCCAGCCGATTTGCCGCCGCGGCGGCACGCGCCCGGCCAGCCGGCCCGACAACCAGGCGCCGCTCATGATGCCGCTGATGGTCAGCAGAAAAAACCAGAAAAAGCGCGCTGGCGGCAAGCCCAGGTGCTCACCGAGGAACACCGGCGCCGACAGTACATAGAGAAACATGCCATTGAACGGGATGCCGCTGGCCAGCACCAGCATCAGAAAGCGCCGGTCGGTGCCCAGCTGCCAATACCCATGCAGCAGGCTGCGCACTTCGAAGGGCTGGCGCCCGCCGGCCGGCAGCGTCTCCGGCAGCAGTCGGTAATTGGCCACCCAAAGCAGAGCACCCAGCGCCGTCAGCAGCCAGAAAATGGCGTGCCAGCCGATGTGGACGAAGAGAAAACCGCCCGCCATCGGTGCTACCGCCGGTGCGATGCCGAAGTAAATCGTGACCTGCGACATCACGCGCTGGGCATCCGCTGGCGCGAACAAATCGCGGATCACCGCGCGCGACACGACGATGCCCGCGCCCGCCGCCATGCCCTGCACCGCGCGGAAAAACACCAGCCAGCCGATGTGCTGCGACAGCGCGCAGCCGGCCGATGCCAGCGTGAACACCGCAACGCCCCACAGCACCACCGGGCGGCGGCCCAGGCTGTCGGACAGCGAACCGTGGAACAGGTTCATCAGCGCAAAGCCGAACAGGTAGGCCGACAGCGTTTGCTGCATCTGCACCGGCGTGGCGCCGAGCGAGCCGGCAATGCCGGTAAAGGCGGGCAAATAAGTGTCGATGGAAAACGGCCCGAGCATGCCCAGGCAGGCCAGCAACAGCGCGAGCGCCCAGCGTGGCGCGCGCCAGACAACGGGAGAAGCAAGGGTGTTCATGGAAAGCAAAAGATGGCAAAGCGCGAAGCGGAGAAACCGCTGTCAGCAAGGGAGAGGCCCGCGGCACCGCGGAAAAGCCGGGGCCGACAAAAAAGTGTGAAGCGGGCCGA
>JANXMO010000611.1 GCA_025354615.1 Burkholderiales bacterium
TTTCATGCGCCGGCAGCAGCAGACACCAGCCACGGTTCGAGCCGCCGGCCGAAAGCCAGTTGCGCCCGGAAGCGCTGGCGGCGGCCCGCCGGCTCTGCGCGGTTGAGTAGCGCGGCTCCCGTTCCTTCGAACGCCCTTCGCAGGGCCAGCGGCACGTGCACCGTCTCGTTCAGGCCGCTGAGAAAACCGCTGACCGTGCCGCGCTGTGCATCAAACGCCGGGCGGACTTGCGCGTGCATGATGGCGTAGCGGGTGCGGTCCGCAAATTGGCGGCGCAGCACGCCGAGATCGAGCCCAGCGTCCACCGCAAACAGCCGGCTGTGAACCTGCAGGGCCTCGTCGAGCAGCGCCTGCGCCTCTTTTGCACCATGGCCCTTGTCGTTTTTCAAGGCAACGGCCTGCGCCGCCCGCGCCGCCTGGGCGCAGGCCGCCTGATAAGCGGCCCCTTCCAGTTCGAGCACGACGAACACGCTGCGCGGCGGCTGCTGCACATAGCGCTCAAAAACAGGCGCTTCCCGGACCGACCGCGGGGCGGGTCGACGGAAGCCGAGCGCTGCCATCTTGGGCGCATCAAGCCAGTCGGCAGGGCCTCGATTGGCAAGCGGCCACCGAGCGTCGGCATTGACGGCCGCCGCCCCCGGCCACACGCGCCAGCGCAACTGCAAGGCCAGGGCGCTGTTGTCGCGCGGTCTTTGGTGTGTCTGCGGCAGCCACAGCTCGCGTTCGGTCAGGTTCAGCAGGGCTTCTGGTTCACCGCTGCGGTTGTAGGTGACATTGCCCAGCACCGCCAAATTGCTGGCGGCGATCAACCCCAGCCCTGCGGCGACAACGGTACGGCGCGAAGGATTCATGCAGCCTCCGAGCGCAGGCGTTTGAAGGCCCACAGCAGCGCCATGGCCAGCAGGCCCATCAGCAGGAAGAAAACGGATCGGGGCATCCACTCCCACCACCAGTCAAACGCTTTGACGATGCAAAAGACCGTGAAAAGCAACATGCCGGTGTTGGCCACCGCCGGCCACTGCCGCCGCACGGCCCACACGATCAACGCGGCGGTGCCGAGAAAGCCGAGGGCCTGGTAAAGCCCTTCGACTTGCCAATCCGGCATTTCCAGGTAGCTGAGGTGGCCCGAGCCCGCGAGAAAAAGCATGGGCCCGAACAGCGTCCATGCCCCCGCGATTCTGTAAAACGTTGCAAAACCGGGGTGCCGCGAGTGGTCGATGGCCTGGGGCACCGCAAAAAGCACCAGCGCCGCGGCAAAGAAAGTTTCCGGACGTTCAATGAAGGCGTCTCGGGGCAGGCCGTTCAAACTGCCGATGCCGGTGGCAATCCACCCGATCAGGCACACGATGCCGGCCGCTTGCAGCAAACGCAGGCGAAACCGGTAAGCCAGCAGGAATGCGAATGCTGCCCACGGCAGCAGGACGTGGCTGGACGGCGTCAAGTCAAAGATCTGCCCCAGCATGAGCAGGTTCAGCACGAAGCAGGAAAACGCCAGCAGGGCGGCCATCTGTGTCCAATGGCGGCTCGGGTCCCGGTCGCCAACCCACAATGCCAACACGCAGGTGGCTACCGCTGCACCGGCCAGCACCGCCACTTGCCCCAGGGTCGAGAAAATTCCCCAGAACTGGTAGAAGATAAAGAAGACGCTGGCCGCGAGCGCCAGTGCGCCGAGCAGCGAAACGATGCGCATGCCCCAGAACAGAGCGCTCGGCTCTGCGCTGTTGGCACTGCTGGTGGCGGGCAACCGGGCCAGCAACGCGTCGTGGTGTTGCGTCAGGGCGGCGTGTTGTGGCGCGTCGAGTTGCAGCACGCCTTCTTGCGCCAGACGCACCAGTTCTTCGCGAAAGACGCGGATGTTGTCGGCACGCGGTTGCGCCTCACCCGTGGAAGCGACTGTCATTGAACAAGTCCTGACAGGGCTTCAGGCAACGCTGAACAAGTCCCTCGCGGCCGGCGCATCCTCGCGGTAGGCGGTCTGCGGCGTTGCAAATCCTCGCCATAGCGTTGGCCATGGCCATGGCTGCGGTTTGCGCCTTGCAGCCCCTCCTGCCGCAAGGCGCGCCGCCTCGCGGAGACTTGTTCAGCGTCGCCTTCATGCGCTGCCTGCACAAAGCCCTTGAAGATACGGCAGCGTAAAAGCACGGCTGCCGCCACTTTGCCGTTTAACGCCCGGCCGCTGCCTTCAATGCCGCTGCCTTGTCGGTGCGCTCCCAGCTGAACTCCGGCTCTTCGCGGCCGAAGTGGCCATAGGCAGCGGTTTTTTCGTAAATCGGGCGCAGCAGGTCGAGCATCTGGATGATGCCTTTTGGGCGCAGGTCGAAGTGCTCATGCACCAGTGCGGCAATTTGATCGTCGCTGATGATGCCGGTGCCTTCGGTATAGACCGTCACATTCATCGGCCGGGCCACGCCGATGGCGTAAGCCACCTGGATCTGGCACTGGCGAGCCAGGCCGGCGGCCACAATGTTCTTGGCCACGTAGCGCGCGGCGTAGGCGGCCGAGCGGTCGACCTTGCTCGGGTCTTTGCCGCTGAAGGCGCCGCCGCCGTGCGGGCAGGCGCCGCCGTAGGTGTCGACGATGATCTTGCGGCCGGTCAGCCCGCAATCGCCCTGTGGGCCGCCGATGACGAAGCGGCCGGTCGGGTTGATCAGGTATTTGGTTTCCTTGAGCCACTCTTTCGGCAGCACCGGCTTGATCAGCTCTTCGATGATGGCTTCGTTGAACGAGGCCTTCATCTTGTGCGCGGTTTCGCTTTGGTCGGGGTCATGCTGGGTGGACAGCACGACGGTGTCGATGCTGTGCGGCTTGCCATCCACATAGCGCATCGTGACCTGGCTCTTCGCATCGGGCCGCAGGAAGGGCAGGCGGCCATCGCGGCGCAGCTGCGCCTGGCGTTCGACCAGGCGGTGCGCGTAATAGATGGGCGCGGGCATCAGCTCGGGCGTTTCATTGCAGGCGTAGCCGAACATCAGGCCCTGGTCGCCGGCGCCGATGTTCAGGTGGTCGTCGCTCGCGTGGTCAACGCCCTGCGCGATGTCGTTGCTCTGCTTGTCGTAGCAGACCATGACGGCACAGCCTTTGTAGTCGATGCCGTAATCGGTGTTGTCATAACCAATGCGCTTGATGGTGTCGCGCGCGACCTGGATGTAGTCGACGTGCGCGTTGGTGGTGATTTCACCGGCCAGCACCACGAGGCCGGTGTTGCACAGCGTTTCGGCGGCCACGCGGCTGCGCGGGTCTTGCTTGAAAATGGCGTCGAGAATGGCGTCGGAGATTTGGTCCGCCACCTTGTCGGGGTGGCCTTCAGAGACCGATTCAGAAGTGAAAAGAAAGTCGTTGGACACGCGCTAGCTCCAGTGGATGAAAATCGCTCAGGTGGGAGTTGCGTTGCCGACCTGAAAGCCAAAGGAGCGGCGAACGCTTTAGCAGAATGTTTGGAGCCATGTGAGGAATCACGGCCCGGCAAATAAAGCACATGCCGTGCCGTATTTGCATCGCCCCGCAAGTAGTTCGAGTAACTCGGCGATGCCGCGATTATAGGAAACATGGCCTGGTTGTTGCACTGTCTTTCGAGAAGCCCGTTATGGCTGGCGCATGGCCTGGGCGCAGCGCTGGGCTGGCTGACGTACGCGTTTTCTCCGATGTACCGGCGCCGCTTCAATGCCAATGCGGCGCAGGCGGGCGTTACCCCTGAACAGCGCCGCGCCGCCGTGGCGTCGGCCGGCCGCCTGCTGATGGAGCTGCCGCATCTGTGGATGCGCCGGCCGCCGCACCACCTCGTTCAACACGTGCGCTGGCGAGGCGCCGATTGCATCGAAGCGGCTTACGCAAAAGGCCGCGGCATCGTGTTCCTGACGCCGCATCTGGGTTGCTTCGAAATCACGGCGCAGGCCGTGGCACACCGCTTCGGGCCGCAGCACGGGCCACTCACGGTGTTGTTCAGGCCGGCGCCCAAACCGTGGCTGCGTCCGTTGATCGAGCAAGGCCGCGTCCGGCCTCACCTGGCAACCGCGCCGGCCACGCTGGCCGGCGTGCGGCAAATGGTGCGCGCACTGCGCCGCGGCGAGGCCGTGGGCTTGCTGCCCGACCAAGTGCCGCCCGCCGGCCTGGGCGCGTGGGCGCCGTTTTTCGGCCGCCCGGCTTACACAATGACCCTGGCCGCGCGGCTGGCGCAACAAACCGGCGCCGCGCTGCTGCTGGTGTGGGGCGAGCGCCTGCCGCGCGGCGCCGGCTACACGGTGCACGTGCTGCCTTTTGACGACGTGTTGCCGGCCGACCCGCAAGCGCAGGCCGAGGCGGCAGCTGCCGTCAACCGCGCAATGGAGCGGCTGATCGCCGGCTGCCCGCAGCAGTATTTGTGGGGCTACCACCGCTACAAAGCACCGCGTGGCGACACGGCCATTTTTCCGCCCGGCTCTGCGGATGCAGGTGCGCGTGCTTCTTGACTTTCTGTCCCTGAACCTTTTGAAAACAAAACGCCTGGCTTCCCACGCCGCGCTGGCGCTGCTGTGGTTGCTGCACCTGCTGCCATTGCCGGCGCTCGCATGGCTCGGGCGCAGCGTGGGGCGGCTGCTGCACCGGCTGGCACATGCGCGCCGCCGCATTGCCGAGTGCAACGTGGCGCTGTGCTTTCCAGAGTGGCCGCCGGCGGAGCGGGCGGCGCTGGTGGCGCGCCATTTCGAATGGTTGGGGCGCAGCCTGCTGGAACGCGGGCTGCTTTGGTATGCCGGCCCGGCGCGGCTGCGCCGGCTCATTCACGTTGAAGGCGACGTCGGCTTGGCCGAACGCAGTGCGCGGCCCGTCATGTGGCTGGTGCCGCATTTCATGGCGCTGGACGTGGCCGGCACCGCCACGCTGCTGTATCAAAAGCAGCCGGCTTGTTCGATGTACCAGCGCCAGAGCAACGCGGTGTTCGACGCCGCCGTTCGCGCCGGGCGGCTGCGCTTTGGCGACGCCCAGATCTTCCCGCGCAGCGATTCGGCCAAGCCGCTGCTGCGCGCCATCCGCAGCGGCCGCGCCTTCTTCAATTTGCCGGACATGGACTTCGGCGCCCGTGATGCCGCCTTCGTGCCGTTTTTCAACATTCCTGCCGCCACCTTGCTGGCGCCCTCGCGCATGGCGCGCGCGCTCGGCATGCGGGTGCAGCCGGTAGTGGCGGAAACCTTGCCGGGCGGTCGTGGCTACCGCGTGCGCTTTCTCGACCCGCTGCCCGATTTCCCCAGCGACAACGCCGTGGCCGACACGGTCGCGCTGAACCGCTGGATCGAAGCGGAAATCCGCCGCAACCCGGCGCAATATCTATGGGTGCACAAACGCTTCAAAACACGGCCGCCCGGCGAGGCGCCGTTGTATTGACGTCGCCATCGCAGCGGCTTGCAGGCCGCGATAATCCGCCGATGAATTTGCGCTTCACCAAAATGCAGGGCGCCGGCAACGACTTCGTCGTCATCGACGCCACGCACGCGCCACTGTCTTTGTCGCCCGCACAGCTACGACAGCTGGGTGACCGGCGCTTTGGCGTCGGGGCCGATCAAATCCTGGTGGTCGAGCGAAGCAGCACGCCGGGGATCGATTTCCGCTACCGCATTTTCAACGGCGCCAGTGGCGACGAGGTCGAGCAGTGCGGCAACGGCGCCCGTTGCTTTGCGCGCTTCGTGCACGAGCGCGGGTTGAGCCATGCCGAGCGGCTGCGCGTCGAAACGGTCAACCGCGTGATCGAGCTGCAGTGCCAGCCGGGCGGCGTCGTGACGGTCGACATGAATGCGCCGGTGTTCGAATGGCCCTGTGTGCCGTTCGAGCCGGGGGGTCAGCGTGCGCAGCATTCCGATGTTTTTGTGCAATGGCCGCTGATCTTGAACGACGGCACCGCTGTTGAAGTGGCGGTGCTGTCGATGGGCAACCCGCACGCGGTGCTGCGGGTCGACGATGTGGACACCGCGCCGGTCAGCACGCTGGGCCCGGCGATTGAGCGTCACGCGTGTTTTCCGCGTGGCGTCAACGTCGGCTTCCTGCAAGTGGTCAGCCGCAGCCAGGTGCGCCTGCGCGTGTTCGAGCGCGATGCCGGTGAAACCCTGGCCTGCGGCACCGGCGCCTGCGCGGCGGTGGTGGCCGGCATCCGTCTCGGCTGGCTGGACCCGCGGGTCGACGTTGACACACGTGGCGGGCGGCTGACCATCGAATGGCAGCACGACCCGCTGACTTCCTCTGTATTCATGACCGGGCCGGCGCAAACCGTGTTCGAAGGAGAGATCACGCTATGAACAAAACACCCGCCTCGCCGCACGGCGTGCAAGGCATCACCGAAGCCGACATTGCCAATTACCTGGCCCACACGCCCGGTTTTTTTGAGCGCCACGCCGAGCTGCTGGCCAGCATCCAGCTCAGCAGCCCGCATGGCGGGCGCGCCGTGTCGCTGCAAGAACGGCAGATGGACATGCTGCGCGAGCGCCTCAAGGGCATGGAGCAAAAGGTGATGGAGATGATTCGCCATGGCCAGGAAAACGTGGCCATCGCCGACCGCCTGCACCGCTTCACCCGCGCGCTGATGCTGGCGCCCCGCCTGGCTGACGCGCCGCGGTTGATGCTGGAAAAGCTGCAGCATGAGTTTCTTGTGCCGCAGGCCGGCATCCGCCTCTGGGCCGCTGCACCGGCTTATGCGGATGAGCCGTATGCGCAGCCGGTCAGTGCCGATGTGAAGAGTTTTGCGTCCAGCCTGACGCTGCCGTATTGCGGCATGAATTCCGGCTTCGAGGCCGCTGTCTGGCTGGGCGATGCGGCCGGCGTGGCG
Source organism: Burkholderiales bacterium (assembly GCA_025354615.1). GTDB lineage: Bacteria > Pseudomonadota > Gammaproteobacteria > Burkholderiales > Burkholderiaceae_C > JANXMO01. The sequence continues at coordinate 6,788 of JANXMO010000611.1, forward strand.
TCGCTCGCGCTGATTCCACTGCGCCACGGCGCCGGCCCCGAAGCTTTCGGGCTGCTGGTGCTGGGTTCGCCCGACCCGACGCGCTACAGCGCCGACATGGGCACCGAGTTCCTGACGCGCATCGGCGAAATTGCCAGCGCCGGCCTGTCGCGGCTGCTGGCGCCCGCCGCCTGAACGCGCTGTGGCTGCTGCTGCGGAATCGACATCCGCTTCTGCACCCGTTGCTGGCGCAGCGTCGGTTGCTGCGCCGCTGCCGCTGCAAGACGACATTCACCAGTACCTGCAGCACCTGCGCGTCGAGCGCCGGCTGGCGACCCGGTCGTTGACGATTTACACCGAAGCGTTCGGCACGCTGCAGCGCTTTGCCGACGCCCAGCCGGTGCCGCTGCGCGAGGTACAGCAGCACCACGTGCGCCGCTGGGCCGGGCAGCTGCATGCGCAGGGGCTGCAGTCGCGCAGCATTGCATTGGCGTTGTCGGCCTGGCGCGGGCTGTACCGTGCGCTGGGCCGCCAGGGCCATGTCAGCGCCAATCCGGTTGACGGCGTGCGCGCGCCAAAAGCGGCCCGGCCGCTGCCCAAGGCGCTGGCCGTCGACCAGGCCGTCGCCTTTGTCGAAGCGCCGCCCGCCGCGGCGACCGACCCGGTGTTGGCCGCGCGTGACCAGTGCGTGCTCGAGCTGCTTTACGGCTGCGGTTTGCGTGTGGCCGAGCTGGCCGGATTGGATGTGGCCGCCAGCGCCACGGCCGTCGGTTGGGTTGACGCGGCCGACGCCACTGTCCACGTGCTGGGTAAAGGCGGCAAACCACGCAGCGTGCCGGTGGGCGGCGCCGCGTTGCGCGCACTGGCCGCATGGTTGGAGGTGCGGGGCGCGATGGCCGCCGCAGGCGAGCCGGCGCTGTTCGTCAGCCGCCGCGGCACCCGGTTGACCACCGGCCAGGTGCGCTCGCGCGTGGCGCTGCGCGCGGTGCAGGCCGGCGTGCCCACGCACGTGCACCCGCACATGCTGCGGCATTCGTTTGCCTCGCACATGTTGCAGTCGAGCAGCGATTTGCGCGGCGTGCAGGAGCTGCTGGGCCACGCCAGCATCGTCAGCACCCAGGTCTACACCCGGCTCGATTTCGGTCACCTGAGCCAGGTGTACGACGCCGCGCACCCGCGCGCCAAGCGCAAGTAGGCGTTTTTGTGAATCACCGATGAAAGTCATCAAGCTGCGTGACGGCAAGGAGCGCTCGCTGCTGCGCCGCCACCCGTGGGTGTTCGAAGGCAGCATTGCCGGTGGCCGTGCCGATGCAGGCGAAACCGTGCGCGTCGAATCGCATGCTGGCGAGTTTCTGGCTTGGGGTGCCTACAGCCCGGCATCGGCGATTCGTGTGCGCGCCTGGAGCTTTGATGTCGCCGAGCGCATCGACGCCAGCTTGTTCGACCGTCGTATTGCGCAGGCGATCGCGCTGCGCGCCCGGCTGCCGATTGACAGCGACGCGATGCGACTGGTGCACGGCGAGGCGGACGGCCTGCCCGGGCTGGTCGTCGACCGCTATGGCGACACTTTGTGCGCACAGTTTGGCGCCGCAGGCGTCGAACGGTTCAAAAGCGTGATGGCCGATGCACTGCTGCGACACAGCGGCTGCGCCCGCCTGTATGAGCGCAGCGACGCCAGCGTGCGCGCCCTCGAAGGCCTGGCCGCCACCACCGGTTGGCTGCGCCTGCCGGCTGGTGATGCCGGTACCACCGAGCTGACCCTTCGCGAACACGGCTGGCGCCTGACGCTAGACGTGGCCGAAGGCCACAAAACCGGCTACTACCTCGACCAGCGCGACGCCCGCAAACTGTTCGCCGACAGCGTGCGCCACTTCGGCTGCCAGCGCGTGCTCAACGGCTACAGCTACACCGGCGGCTTCAGCGTGGCCGCGCTGGCCGGCGGGGCAGCGCACGTCACCAGCGTTGACTCTTCGGCGCCGGCACTGGCGCGTGCCACGGCCAACGTGGCCTTGAACGGTTTTGCGGCAGCGCGCCACAGCGTGCTCGACGCCGACGTCAACCAGACGCTGCGCCGCGCGCTGGCGCAGGGCGAGCGCTTTGACGCCATCGTGCTCGACCCGCCCAAATTCGCCCCCAGCGCCGCCCACGCCGAGCGCGCCGCCCGCGCCTACAAAGACATCAACCGCCTGGCCTTTCAACTGCTGGCGCCGGGCGGTTTGCTGTTCACCTTTTCATGCTCCGGCGGCATCAGCGCCGACCTGTTTCAAAAAATCGTTGCCGGGGCCGGGCTGGACGCTGGTGTCGACGGGCTGTTCTATGCCCGCACCAGCGCCGCGCCCGATCACCCGATGACGGTGACGTTTCCTGAGGGTGAGTATTTGAAGGGCTGGGCGATCCTCAAACGCTGACGGCCTGCAGGGCCTCAGCGGCCCCAAACAAACTCGCCGCGCCAGCGTGTTTCGCATCCATGGACATATCGTCGCATCGCACCTGACGCGCAGGACGCTGCAGACAAAAAATCGGGCCTTGTCAGTTGTGAAGGCTGGGTCATGAGTATCACCAATCGTTTTTTGGGTGCACCCCGTCTGCCGATGGCCCGCACAGGCGCTGCAGAGCTCAAGGCGAAAAGCAATTCCGGAACGGCCCGAGCGGTTGAAACCGTCCTGGCGGCGCGCCCGGAAAACGGCCGCCTGCCCGCATCGGCTGTGGCCACTACTGCGCCGCGCATCCCGCTGTCGCAAAAACTGGTCAGCGGCTCGCGCAACGCGTTGGCCCAGCAGATGACAAATGGTTTTGTCAGCGGCGGCAAAAACTTTCAGACGGGCAACTTCACCCAAGGCGCAGAAGCGCCGCTGAGCACCGGCAACCTGGCCCACCGGCGGCAACTGCTCGGCTCGACCCACGTGGCGCAAAGCGAAGCCGGCGCCGTGCAAGCGACCACCGGTGCCTGGGTCAGTGGTGAGGCGCATGCGTCCGCGCGTGACGGGGTGGCGGCTGCTTCAGTGCAGGGCGATTTGTCGGTCGGCTTAGAAGTGCAAGCGGCGGGCCAGAAGGAAATTGCCCGTGGTCTGGGCGTGTCGGGCAATGCCAAGGCTTTTGGTGGCGCGCGCGCCGCCAGCCAGTTGGGCGGGCAGGCTTCGCTCACCGGCGTGAACGTTGGCGGCGCGTTGTCAGCGCATGTGGGCGTGCAGGCCGAAGGCGGCATGGCGGTGCAGACGGAGAAAGGTGCCATCAGCAATACATTGGGCTTGTCCAAACGTTTTGATCACATCACCGCCGGCGCGGGGGCTCACGGCTCGGCCCATGCGGGGGCCAGCGCCACGGCGCAAGGTTCGGCCGGCCTGTCTTTTTTCGACCGCGACTCCGGCAAAGTCGATCTGGACGGCGGCGTGATGGCCAGGGGCAGGGCCTTCGTCGGTGCTGAAGCGAATGGCAGCGTGCAAGGCGCGTTTGGCGGAGTCGATGCCACTGCCAAGGGCGCTGCACTGGCGGG
>JANXMO010000630.1 GCA_025354615.1 Burkholderiales bacterium
TACGCCGGCAGCTGCAGCTCGAAGACGGCGCCGGGCAACAGGCTGCCGACTTCCGATTCGCGGGCGTCGATCTGCACCCACAGCACCGAAGGGTCGCTGATGACGAACAGCGCCGCCGATCCGGGGCCGCTGGCATCGGGGCGCAGCTCCAGCCCAGGGTTGAGGTTGCGTTCGACCACCACGCCGGCCAGGCCAGCCTTTAAGGCCAGCTGCTGGTCGACGGCCGCAGCGCCGCCGTAAAGCCGCACGCGCGCGGCCGTGCGGGCGGCTTCCGCCTCGGCGCGGGCCGCCTCGGCCTCGGCCTGCTCCACGTCTTTACGCGCGGCGATGTCGGCGTCGAACAGCTGGCGCTGGCGTTGCAGCGCCTGGCGCGTCAGCCGCAGGTCGGCCTGCGCGCGGGCCGCATCGGACTGCGCCTGGCCGAAGTCGGGCGACGCCATCTGGGCCAGCACGCTGCCGGGCGACACCGGCTGGCCCACATCGGCGGCGATGCGCGTCACGCGGCCGGCAAATGCCGGGTAGACGCGCTGGGTGTGCTCCTCGTTCCAGACCAGCCGCGCCGGCAGCTCAACACCGACCGACTTGCCGGGCGCCGCAGCCGTGACGCGCAGCAGCGCGAGCTGCGGGTGGCCAGGGGCAAAGCGCAATGAGCGGCCTTGCAGCACCGGCGCCGGCGGCTCTGGCGCCATCGTGGAAACGCCTTCTCTGGTGCACGCCACCAAGACGGGCAGCAACGCTGCGAAAGCAATCGACATTCGGTTCACGGCAGACCTATCAGGCAAAAAACAGGAACAAACGGCATGGCAGCGCACGACGGCAAGCGAAGAACAGCGTGTTGTGAAACGACGGCGGCTTTTGCAACAAGCGCCGGCGGGCTCATGGCGCCAGCCCCTCCTGCCGGCGCAGCTGCCAGGCGCCCTGCGCGCGGGCGTGGTCGGCACGCGCCGCCAGCGCCTCGAGCAGGGTGTTGCGCAGGGTGCGCCGGGTGTCCAGCAGGTCGGAAAGCGACAGGCCGCGCTGCCCATAAGCGCGCTCGGCCTGCTCGGCAGCGCGGCGCGCGCGCGGCACGATGTCGTCGAGATACGCGCGAACGCGGTCAGCCTGCGAGGTGGTTTCACGCTGCAGCCGCTGCAAATCGTTTTCCACCAGCAGCCGCGTGCGAATCAGCGTTTGCTGCGCCTGCGCCAGCACGGCGTCGGCCCGGGCAATCTCGCCCTGCTGTTCGTAACCCCAGGCCAGCGGCACCTGCAGGCGCAGTTCGAGCTGGCGTGTCGAAGTGCCCGGGAAATGATCGATCGACGCGCCCCAGGTGACGTCGGCCCGCCGCCCGGCCAGGGCTGTGTCGCGCGCCGCCTGCGCGGCTTCCGCGCGCAAGGTGGCGGCACGGACGTCGAAGCGGCGGTCGATCATGGCGGCGACGTCGATGGGCGTATCGCTGGCGTCGAGCGGCGGCCAGGCGTCGTCGACGCTCAGCGCGGCGGGATCGGCCGGCGCCGCGCGGCCCAGCCGGCTGGCCAGCGCCAGCGCGGCGCGCTGACGGTCGAGACGTGCGGCCTCTGCGTCGAGGCGCGCACGCTGGGCCTCGATGTGGGCTCGGTTGGCTTCCTGCGCCGGCACGTCACCGGCGGCCATGCGGCGTTGCGCGATCTCCGCGAGCTGCGCCGCGCTGCGCCCGACGGCATCGAGCTCTTCAATGCGCTGCTGCGCGGCCAGCAGGTCGACATAGGCCGCCAGCGCGGCCTGTTCTTGTTGCAGCCGCATGTCGGCCCATTCGGCGGCGGCCGCATCGGCCGTGCGCTGAGCGGCAAGTGTGCGCAGGGCGCGCTTGCCGCCGCGCTCCCAGGTCCAATCCAGGCCCAGTGATTTGTCGATCCGCTTTTCGCGCAGCAGGTTGCCGCCGCCCAACCCGTTCTGCAGGTCGACCGATGATGTCTTTGCCGTCAAAAGCGGCAGCGGCGCATGGTCGGCGGCGCGCACCTCGGCGCGAGCGATGTCGGCGCTGGCGCCGGCAATGGCGACATCCAGGTTGTCGCGCGCCGCGGCTAGCACGCGCTCGAGCGTCCACGGCGCCTCGATGGGCCGGGCAGTTTGCGGTCTATCTTCGGCCTGGGCGTTGCATGCGCCGGCGACCAGGGTCAGCCAAAAGGCCAGCTGTCGTATCCTCATCCACGAGGTTATCGCTCAGCCTGGCTGACCGCAGCCTGACCTCGATTCCCTTTTTTTCTGACTTTCCCTGTTGCTTGCATGCGCATCCTGCTGGTTGAAGACGACGCCGTGCTGGGGCACGTCGTGCAAAGCAGCCTGGCGGATGCGGGGCACCGCATCGACATGGCGCGCAGCCTGGCCGAGGCGCGCCACTTCTGGTGCGTGCAGCCTTTCGACGTGGTGCTGCTCGATTTGACACTGCCCGACGGCAGCGGCCTCGACGCCTTGCGTGAAGCGCGCCTGCGCGGCGACCGCACACCGGTGCTGGTGTTGACGGCACGCAACCGCGCCGATGAACGCGTGGCCGGCTTGGACGCCGGCGCCGACGACTACCTCGGCAAGCCGTTCGAGCTGACCGAGGTCGAGGCGCGGTTGCGGGCGCTGGTGCGGCGCAGCCACGGCGTTGACGACCAAGTCAGTGCCGGGCGGCTGCGGCTGGACCGCCGGGCACGGCGCTGCTTCATCGACGCTGAAGCGCTGATCCTGCCGGCGCGCGAATTCGAAGTGCTGTGCGAACTGATGACGCCACCCGGGCGCGTGGTCAGCAAGCAGGTCTTGTCGGACAAGCTGTCGGATTTCGACGACGCGCTGGGCGCCAACGCGCTGGAGGCTTTCGTCTCGCGCCTGCGGCGCAAGCTGGCCGGCAGCGGCGCCAGCATCCGCACGCTGCGCGGGTTGGGCTACATGATCGATGCGGACGGGTTCGCCACACCGCCGACATCGACGCCGCCCCGCTGATGGCGTCGCGCAAACCGTCATTGAAATCACGGCTGCTGCGCCATGTGATGCTGCCGCTGGTCGCCACCTGGGCGCTGGGCAGCGGCGTCATGCTGGCGGTGTCACAGCATTTCGCCGGCCAGGCCTTCGACCGCGCGTTGCTCGACGACGCCTACCTGGTGGCCTCAAGGGTGGCCTGGCGCGACGGCGCGCTGCGGCTCGATCTGTCCAGCACGGACATGGGCACGGTGTTGTTCGATCAATCGGAAAGCGAGTTTTTCGCGGTACGGCGGGCCGACGGCAGTTTGCTGGCGGGCCATGCCGGCCTGCAGGTGAATGCCGTCGGCGATGGCGGCGACATCGCGTTCAGCGAGGCGGCGTTTCAGGGCCGCCCGGTGCGCAGCGTGACGTTGCGCCACGCAGCGCCACTGGCCTTCAGCGTGACGATGGCGCAAACCACGGCCAGCCGCCGCCGCCTGCTGCAGCGCGCGCTGCTGTATTCGATTGCGCCGCAGATGGCCTTGCTGCTGTTGTTGGCGGCATGGCTGCGCCGGGTGGTGCACCGCGACCTGCAACCGCTGACGGCGCTGCAGCAAGCCGTCGAACAGCGCGATGCGGGCGACCTGGCACCGCTGGGCCACGCGTTGACGGATCGGGCCCACTCCCGCGAGGTGCAGCGCCTGGCCGATGCCATCAACGCGCTGCTGCAGCGTCTCGAGGAAAGCGTGCGCGCGCAACGCGAATTCGCCGGCAACGTGGCCCACGAGCTGCGCACGCCGCTGGCGGGCATCCGGGCGCTGGCGCAATACGGGCTGGCCCACGGCGATGAAGTGGCAACCCTGCGGGCGCAGCTGCACGCCATCGTCGACAGCGAAGACCGCGCCAGCCACTTGATCGACCAACTGCTCGCCATGGCGCTGGCCGACGAGGCCCAGGCCAGCCTGCGCCTGGAGACGATGCGGTTGGACACGGTGGTGCGTGAGGTGCTGCTGCAGCACCTGCCGCGGGCGGATGCGGCGGGCGTCGATCTGGGCGCGGTCGGGCTGGAAACCGCTTGCGAGGTCAAGGCCAGCGGCGCGCTGCTCGAAGGCCTGTTGAACAACTTGATCGACAACGCGCTGCGCCATGGCCAGCCGGCGTTGCCGCGGCGCGCCCGGGTGACGGTGAAACTGCGGCGAACACCCGGCGTCAACGAACTCACCGTGCTCGACAACGGGCCCGGCCTGGCCGGCACCGACCCGGCGCGCTGGCTGCACCGCGGCACGCAAGGCAGCGGCCCAGCTCAGCGGCTGGGTCAAGGCGCCGGGCTGGGGCTGGCCATCGTCGCGCGCTACGCCGAACTGATGCACGCACGGCTGGTGCTGGACAGCGGCGACGGCGGCGTCGGGCTGCGCGTGCGGGTCATTTTTCCGGCGGGTTGAGGATGGCGGTTCCGTGCAAACGCGGCTGCCACAGGTAAGCGCCGCCGTGTTCCAGCACGCGCACCGCGGTGCCGAAAGCCTGGCCCAGCCAGTTGGCGGCCACGGCTTGCGCCACCGGGCCCTGGCCGACCAGGCCGTGGTCGCCCATCACCACCAGCTGGTCGGCTGCCAGCGCGAGCGACAGGTCGTGGATCACGCTGACCACGCAGGCGCCGGCGCGGGCCTGCGCCTGCAGCAGCTGCGCAACTTCTTCCTGGTGCGGCGGGTCGAGATGGGTGGTCGGCTCGTCGAGCAGCAGCACGGCGGCTTCGCTGGCCAGCACGCGTGCCAGCAGCACGCGCTGGCGCTCGCCGCCGGACAACGTTGCCAGGCGGCGATCAGCCCATGCGGCGCAGCCGGTGGCAACCATGGCGCGGTCGATGGCCGCGGCGTCTGCCGCACCCGGCGCGGCCAGCCAGCCGGTACGGGCAAAGCGGCCCAACGCCACGCAGTCGCGCACGCGCAGGTCGCTCGGCATGCCGCCCTGGGCCAGCCAGGCGATGCGGCAGGCGCGTTCGCGGCGCGGCCAGTCGACCAGCGGCCGGCCGTCCAGCATCACCTGGCCGCGCAG
>JANXMO010000635.1 GCA_025354615.1 Burkholderiales bacterium
GCGTTGATTCAATTCACGGTCAACCACCATGGCCAATGCCCGTGATGTGTCACGTAACGTTCGCTCGTGCGCCTCACGTTCATTTTTAATGGTTCGTGAAACGAGCCACACCGCGCTGAAAAGCCCTGGTAACAGCACTGACAGCACCAACACTAAAAGGCGAGAACGAATCGTCAACAACATAATGAGAAGGGCGGTACAAAAAGGCGCTTTGGGACAACAGGGGAACCGAGGCAATGTATTATCAAAGAAATAAAAATAAACCAAGAGCTTTGAGCAAAATTGATTGAGTTCGCTACACTTGATTCTCAAAAAAACGCGGCAAATTTCATGGGGATTGGCATGTTTTTTGCCGATTGATCATGTTGTTTTCAACTTGCTTTTCCAAAAGCAATAATTACTTTTATTAAAAGGAATTTACATGCAGCTTTTATATCGACCACTGATGTTGCCTTCGATGACGCTTGCTGTCGCTCTTGTGGCATTGTCAACAAATGCATTGGCACAGCCGCGTGCATTGGGTATGGATCCAACGATCAATAATTCAACTACATCAGCTGTCAATGATTATCCAGTACAAACCGCGCAAGCCGGCAGTTATGGCACGGGTAGCAATCTTACCCAAAACAGTGACGGTTATTCCTGGCTTCCCTATACCCGAAAAGGTTATGTGGGCTTGAACGTAGGAAAATCAAAGTTTGATACTGCATGTGGAGGGGGCGGTTACACTTGTGACGATCCCAATGCGTCCCTGTATGTTTATACCGGTGGATTGATAAATGATTGGGTGGGATTGGAACTTGGCTATTTGAATACAGGCAAAGCAAACCGCGCTGGCGGTGATACTCGTGCGCAAGGTGTCAATGTCAATTTAGTACTTCGCGCACCGGTGGGTGCTTTCAATGCGTTCGTAAAAGGCGGCGCAATTTATGGGCAGACACGCGTTTCTACTGGCGTTTTATCAAATGTAACAGCAGGGAAACGAACGGGTTGGGGCGCTTCTTATGGAGCAGGGGTTGGATATGACTTCACCCCAAATTCAGGTATTGTTCTGGAAGTTTCCCGCAACGAATTTCGATTTCCTGGCGGCAGACGCGACAACGTCGATTCAACCAACGTTGGCTACATCTATCGTTTTTGATTGACACTGGAAGGAAATAAAAAGCCGCCTGGGTCGGCGGCTTTTAAAACTTGGACTGATAATTTATTGTAAGACCCACCGCCGCGTGGTTTGAACTGTAGAGCAGAATCTTTTAAAAGTTGTAGCTTCAAAAAGCTTTGAAAAAAATTCTTGTCAATTGGAGAAGATTTATCTGCAATTATCGAATATAAATTTTTACAAATATTTTGATTTGCAGCATTGTTTATATATAACGATTTATCATGGTTTTCAAAATTCCACGACATCCCACAGATGTTTTGAGTTGAAGGTGTTGCACTCCAACTTGCTGAATCCATATCGGCTGGTAAAGCAACAACTCGCTGCGCCTGGCAAGAAAAAAAACTGCTCAAAGAAACAGCAATTAAATAGGTAAGAGAACTCCTTGAATTTTTTTGAAATCAGCTTGTATGGCCTGCTTTTAATAAGATCAAGAAATGACATCTTTCTGTCTTTCAAGCAAATTTGCTTGTCAAGTATTTTTATTTAATTTAGTCGTTTTTCAGGCGCTGTTGAGATCAAATTAGATGGTTTTACCTGTTTGAAGCAGCATTCGCCGTTTCAGCCATTTGATGATGCTGTTGCAACGTAGGCAAAGTAGCGTTAGCAAAACTCTTTAAATCATTGTCTGTCGATGATTTGGCTTCTTTTTCAAACGATGCAATCGTTTTTTTATGGTCCCTGACCATATAAGCCCTATAGGCTTTGTCGAACGCTTTGCCAGAAAGTTTTGACAGCGGCATGGTCTTGTCGTGGTACGCAGAGGCTACTGCTGGTAATTAAACGCTTTTGCCGCTCGCAATACGCTTCAATTCTTCGTTGTTCTTTCCGTGGTCTTCGACCATTCGTGCAGCAAACTGCTTAACTTGGTCATCGACAGCACGTTGTTGAGCAAGCTGCCCCAATTCAACTTCAGTGGTGCCCGCCAGTGCTGCGCTTTCTATAAATTGGCGATCAGATGAGGAAAGTGCCGTCGATGGTGCCATGTTGGTACTGCTGGCAGCCTGGGCCTGCACGTCAAGATGAGACGTAAGGATGAACGTGGCTGCACTAGCGAATACAAGCGTGGAAGTGAAAGCGCGTGACATAGGTACCTCCGTAAGTGAAGTGCAAAGTCATGGCAATTCACGTGCGAGAGTGTTTGCTGAGTAACCAAAACCATTGCAATGCAGGTAATGCTCTATACCGCTTGCCTCAACCAACCCGGCCGATCAACAAATATTCCATC
>JANXMO010000458.1 GCA_025354615.1 Burkholderiales bacterium
GGTCGAGACGCACAACCACCCGACCGCGGTGTCGCCCTTTGCCGGTGCCGCCACCGGCGCTGGCGGCGAAATTCGCGATGAAGGCGCCACGGGCCGCGGCTCGCAGCCCACGGCCGGCCTGAGCGGCTTCAGCGTCTCCAACCTGCACTTGCCGCAAACCGCTGAACCCTGGGAGCGCGAACCCGCCAGCCGCCCCGGCCACATCGCCAGCGCGTTGCAGATCATGATCGATGGCCCGCTGGGCGCGGCGGCGTTCAACAACGAATTCGGCCGGCCGAATCTGGCCGGCTATTTCCGCGTCTACGAGCAAACCTTGCCCGCAGACGCGGCGCTGCCCGGTGCGCCGCCGCAGCGCCGCGGCTACCACAAGCCCATCATGATCGCCGGCGGGCTGGGCCGTATCTCGGCGTCGCAGACCCACAAAAAAGTGTTCGACCCCGGCACCTTGCTGATCCAGTTCGGCGGGCCCGGCATGCGCATCGGCATGGGCGGCGGCGCGGCCAGTTCAATGGCGGCCGGCGCCAACGCGGCGGCGCTCGACTTCGATTCGGTGCAGCGCGGCAACCCGGAAATGGAGCGCCGCGCGCAGGAGCTGATCAACCATTGCTGGGCGCTCGGTGAGGGCAATCCAATTCTGGCCATTCACGATGTGGGTGCGGGCGGCTTGTCGAATGCGTTTCCGGAGCTGGTTGACGGCGCCGGGCGCGGTGCGCGGTTCGATCTGCGCCAGGTGCCGGTCGAGGCCAGCGGCCTGGCGCCGAAAGAAGTCTGGTGCAACGAAAGCCAGGAGCGTTACGTGGCCGCCGTGGCGCCCGACGCGTTGCCGGTGTTCCGCGCCATGGCCGAGCGCGAACGCTGCCCGTTTGCCGTGGTCGGCGTGGCAACGGCTGAAACGCAACTGGTGCTGGCCGGCGCGCCCGGCGATGAAAACGCGGTCGACATGCCGATGAACGTGCTGCTGGGCAAGCCGCCGAAACTGCAGCGCGACGTGGCGCGTGTCGAGCGCCGCTTGCCGCCGCTCGACCTGAATGACGCCGTGC
>JANXMO010000645.1 GCA_025354615.1 Burkholderiales bacterium
GCGGCCCGCAGGATGTCTTCCTTGCGCGCTTCAGCGGTCACCATCAGCACCGGCAGGTGCTTGAGTTTGTCGTCGCTTTTGATGGACGAGAGCAAGTCGAAACCGTTCATGTTGGGCATGTTGATGTCGCTGATGACGAAATCAAAGCCGCCGCCCGCCTTGAGCAGGCCGAGCGCCACGGCGCCGTCCTCGGCTTCTTCAACATTGACATAGCCGCTCTCCTTGAGCAGGCCGCGCACGATGCGCCGCATGGTCGAAAAGTCATCAACGACCAAAAACTTCATGTCGGTGGGATTGCTCATAAAAATTTCCTCGCGGAATAAAAAGCCAGAGTGCTGTGGAGAAAGAAAAAAGCCAACGTGCCGCAGGAGAAGCCCGGCGCGGCGCCAGCGCCTGTGTTGCTATCGGGCGGTGCGCCCGGAAGTTGAGGGCGGTGAGGGCACCGAGGGCGGCAAGGCGGGCGTGGTGTCCTCAGGTTCGGCGTCCGGCTCGTCCGGCGCTTCCAGCGCCGTTGGGTTGAGCAGCCGTTCCTCGGCGTCGCGGTTCATCACGATGATGCTGATGCGTCGGTTGGTCGGGCTGTCGGGCTGCTGCGGCTCGAGCGGCGTGCTGGCGGCCAGGCCGAGCACGCGCAGCACGTGGTCATCCGGCAGGCCGCCGCCCAGCAGCTCGCGCCGCGACGAATTGGCTCGGTCGGCCGACAGCTCCCAGTTGCTGTAGCCGCGTTCGCCGACGCCAAACGGCGTCGCGTCGGTATGGCCTTCCAGCGTCAGCCGGTTGGGCACTTCGGCCAGCACGTCGCCGATCAAACGCAGCAAATCACGCATGTACGGCTGCACGACCGCGCTGCCGCTGGCGAACATGGGCCGGTTGTTCTCGTCGACGATCTGGATGCGCAGGCCGTCACGCGTCATGTCCAGCCGGATCTGCGAGGCCATGGCCGCCAGCTTGGGGCTGGCCGCAATCTTTTTCTCGACCTTCTCTTTCAATTCCTCGAGGCGCTGCCGTTCCACCTTGCGTTGCTCGGCTTTCAGCGCCTGCAGATTCATGCGGCGCTTGGGCGCGGCCACGTCGCCGCTCTTGATCTGGCCGTTGCTGCGCGACAGATCGGCGCCGCCGCCCTTGATCACGTGAGATGCGTCGCCCGAGCCGCTGCCGCCGCCCATCGCAATCTTCAACGGCGAGCCGAAGTAGTCAGCCAAGCCTTTCTTGTCGCCCTCGGTGGTCGAGCCCAGCAGCCACATCAGCAGGAAGAACGCCATCATCGCCGTCACGAAGTCGGCGTAAGCAATTTTCCAGGCGCCGCCATGGTGGCCATGGCCGCCTTTTTTGACCCGCTTGATGATGATGGGCTGGAGCTTCTTGGCGTCACCGGCCATGGCGTGCTCCTGCAGGCAAGAAGCACAGGTGCGTCATTTCTTGCCTTTGACGTGGCTTTCCAGCTCGGCGAACGTCGGCCGGTCGCCGGAATAAAGCACCTTGCGGCCGAATTCCACCGCCACCTGCGGGGCATAGCCCTGCATGCTGGCCAGCAGCGTGGTCT
>JANXMO010000692.1 GCA_025354615.1 Burkholderiales bacterium
CTTCATCTGGCGTCCAGTCACCGTAGTTGCTGCCTGCACTGCTGCGCTGGCCACCGCTGTCAGCCTGGGCAGGCGTGGCTGACGACTCGCCTTGCTGCGTGTTGCGCGGTGTGGTGTTGTTCTGCCGTTGCGTGCCCTGCGCAGCAGCCTGCTCCTGTTGCACGTGTTGTGAAGCGATTGGAGGACGTGAAGACTTGTGGTGCTGTGTCGTCATCGCATGTTCCTTTTCAAAGATTGGCGGGAAACGAATATGGCAACCCGCGCGCCTACTTGAGATGCAAAGAACCGAGTCTCGGTTTGCAACGCCACTGCTCACGCCAGCGAAGTTGGCCGTACCGGTGTGCGCTTGATTTGGGCAGTCTGCAGCATTCCAAGCTTGGTACAAGGTTTGCCATCGGTATAGCAACTTCCTCACTTGACCAAGGCCTTGCCATGCGTGCACTCACCTACCACGGCGCCAAAGACGTTCGCGTCGACACGGTTCCCGACCCGATATTACAAGACCCGCAAGACATCGTGCTGCGGGTGACTGCCACAGCCATTTGCGGCTCTGATTTGCACCTCTACCGCGGCAAGGTGCCGGAGTTGAAAGAGGGCGACATCCTCGGCCACGAATTCATGGGCATCGTCGAGGAGGTCGGCTCTGCCGTCACCCGTGTCAAACGGGGCGATCGTGTCGTGGTGCCTTTCGTGATCGCCTGTGGCACTTGCTTTTTCTGTGAGCGTTCATTGTTTGCGGGTTGCGAAACCACCAACACCGGCCGCGGCGCACTGATGAACAAGAAAGACTTGCGCCCTGCAGCGGCCTTGTTCGGCTTCACGCACCTGTATGGCGGCATACCGGGCGGCCAGGCTGAGTATGTGCGGGTGCCGATGGCCAATACAGGCCCCTTGCCGATTCCCGACGCACTGACGGATGCACAAGTCTTGTTTCTGTCCGACATCTTGCCCACCGGGTATCAAGCAGTGGTCAATGCGGAAGTGGGCCCCGGCAGCACTTTGGCCATTTTTGGCGCCGGGCCGGTTGGCCTGATGGCCGCCGCGTGCGCCCGCATGCGTGGCGCATCCCGCATTTTCATGGTGGACCACCACGCTTACCGGCTTCAATTTGCTGAGGAAACCTACGGCATCGAGCCGATCGACTTCAGCAAAATAGACGACCCGGCGCAGTACATCATTGAACAAACGCAGTTCCGGGGTGTGGATGCCAGCATCGAGGCGGTCGGGTTTGAGGCCAAGGGAAGCGCATTGGAAACGGCGTTGACCAATCTCAAATTAGAGGGGTCGAGTGGGCAGGCGTTGCGGCAGGCCATGGCTGCGACACGCCGCGGCGGCATTGTCAGTGTGCCAGGCGTATATGCCGGCTTCATTCATGGCTTTCTGTTTGGCGATGCTTTTGACAAAGGGCTGACGTTCCGCATGGGTCAAACCCACGTGCAACGTTACATGCCAGAACTGCTTGAGCACATTGGCAATGGCCACCTGAAGCCTGAGGTCATCGTCAGCCACCACTTGTCACTTGACGACGCAGTACGCGGCTACCACTTGTTCGACCGTAAAGAAGACGATTGCCGCAAAGTGGTTTTGACACCTGGCGGCATTACACATTAAATGCTGTAAATAAGCATGCCAAATGCTATTACACGCCATCTCGTGCTGTACCAGCACGAGAACATAAATTCATCAAAGGAAACATGTCATGACAGACAGCAACCGTTATTTGACCGGCCTATTTCCTGATCGCGACAGTGCTGAACGCGCTTACCAAAGCGCGACCGCGCGCGGCTATGAGCACAAAGACGTGAATCTGGTGATGTCGGATGCCACCCGCGAGCGTCATTTTTCACATGACAGCGAAGGCCGCGAAACCGAGTTGGGCAACAAGGCCGCTGAAGGTGCGGGCATT
>JANXMO010000470.1 GCA_025354615.1 Burkholderiales bacterium
CCCGAGGCCTGGGAGCAGCACGCGACGATGGACGAACGCCGCCGCGCGTTTTACGAGTACCACGCTGCCATGCTCGAGCCCTGGGACGGGCCGGCGGCCCTGGTGTTCACCGATGGCCGCCAGATCGGTGCCACGCTGGACCGCAACGGCCTGCGCCCGGCGCGCTACGTCATCACCGACGACGACTTGGTCGTCGGCGCGTCGGAATCCGGCGTGCTGCCGTTCGCCGAAAACCAGTTGCTGAAAAAATGGCGGCTGCAGCCGGGCAAGATGCTGCTGATCGACCTGGAGCAGGGCCGCATCATCGAAGATGACGAGTTGAAAAACCAGTTCGCCTGTGCCAAACCGTACCGCCAGTGGATCGAAAGTGTGCGCATCAAGCTCGACAGCCTGCCTGTTGACGCCGCCGTGCCGCACCACAATGAAACCTTGCTTGACCGCCAACAGGCTTTCGGCTACACGCAGGAAGACCTGAAATTCCTGCTGAGCCCGATGGCGCAGGCCGGTGAAGAAGGCATCGGCTCGATGGGCAACGATTCGCCGCTGGCCGTGCTGTCCGACAAGAACAAGCCGCTCTACAACTACTTCAAGCAGCTGTTCGCGCAAGTCACCAACCCGCCGATCGACCCGATCCGCGAAAGCATCGTGATGTCGCTGGTCAGCTTCATCGGCCCCAAGCCCAATCTGCTCGACATCAATGCCGTCAACCCGCCGATGCGGCTGGAAGTGCCACAACCGGTGCTTGACGCCGAGGGCATGGCGCGGCTGCGCCACATCGAACGCCACACGCGGGGCAAGTTCAAGAGCTATGAAGTCCATATCACCTACCCGGTGGCCTGGGGCGATGAAGGCGTGGAGGCCAAGCTGGCGTCGCTGTGCGCCGAAGCGGTCGACGCGATCCGCAATGGCCACAACATCCTGTTGCTGACCGACCGCCGGATGAACCGCCACCAGGTCGCCATTCCGGCGCTGCTGGCACTGTCGGCCATCCATCACCACCTGGTGCGCGAAGGCCTGCGCGCCACCGCCGGCCTGGTCGTCGAAACCGGCTCGGCGCGTGAGGTGCACCACTTCGCGCTGCTTGCCGGTTACGGCGCCGAAGCGGTTCACCCCTATCTGGCGCTGGAAACGCTGGCCGGCCTGCACCGTGACCTGCCGGCCGATTTGTCGGTCGACAAGGCGATTGCCAACTACATCAAGGCGGTGGGCAAGGGGCTGTCGAAAATCATGTCCAAGATGGGCGTGTCGACTTACATGAGCTACTGCGGCGCGCAGCTGTTCGAGGCCATCGGCCTGGAAAAAGCGCTGGTCGACAAGTACTTTCGCGGCACCACGAGCCAGATCGGTGGCATTGGCGTGTTCGCCGTGGCCGAGGAAGCGCTGCGCCTGCACGCCGCCGCGTTCGGCAGCGACCCGTTGCTGGATTCACGGCTCGACGCCGGCGGCGAGTACGCCTGGCGTGTGCGCGGCGAGGCCCATATGTGGACGCCCGACGCCATCGCCAAGCTGCAGCACAGCGCGCGGGCCAACCGTTTCGACACTTATCAGGAATACGCCCACCTCATCAACGACCAGTCACAGCGCCACATGACGCTGCGCGGGCTGTTCGAGTT
>JANXMO010000026.1 GCA_025354615.1 Burkholderiales bacterium
CAACCGCCGTTTCAACGTGCCACAAACCGCTGCGATGCCAGCGCGCCGGTTCGTTCCAGTCGGGCCGGTCGACCAGCGGGTAAATACAAAATCCCTGCACTGGCACGCCGGCCTGCAGCGCCTGGCGCACCTGGCTGGCCATGTCATGCAACCACGCCGCGCGGCCCACGCCTACATGGCTTGTTTCAGCCACCATCAAAGGCCGCCTGTAGCGCTGCCAGGCATCGTCGAGCAGCCGTGCAAAGGGGCGCCGGCGCGGGTCGCGGCCAGCCCAGTCGAGCCGCGCTTCGCTTTCAAGCTCCCACTGGCTGCTGTGGTAGTGGTTGACGCCCACCAAGTCCAGCCAGTCAAGACGGCCGCCCAGTTCCGGTTCCGCCCGGCCGCAAATCAAATCCCAGGCCTGCCATTGCCAGCTGGCCACCTCTTCAGCACGGGCCAGCCACTCCGGCCGTCCGGCTGGCGGCACCACATGCACCAGTGGCTCGACATGGAGAAAGCGCGCCCGCGGGTCTTCCTGACGCATGGCCGCCATTGCCGCGAGCGCCGCACGCGCCAGCCGCCGCTTGACTTCGTAGCCGCTGACGCGCGAGCTTTCAGCCGCATTTTCAATGCCGTTGCCCGGCGTGTTGTTGGGCGGGTGCAGCAAACCCGGTTGCGATGCAGCCCAGGCCAGGTAGCCGATTTCATTGACCGGCGTGTAGACCGGCGGCCGGTTGCTGAACGGCTTCAGTACTCTGGCCACTTCCCCTGCAAACCGCGCCAGCCGGGGAATCAATGCGTCGTCATGCAATGACAAATCATCGGGCAGCCCATAGTGCATGAGCGTCCACAGCACTTGCAGACCGTGGCGCCGCGCACTATGGGCAATGCGCAGTGCCCGCGTCAAGTCGATCGCGCCGCCTGCCGCCTCTGAAAGACGCCAGCCAATGCTTTCACGAACGCATTTCAAACCCGCCTGCGCCGCGCGGCGGTGGTCTTCGTCGAGTCGGTCCGCATGCCCACTGGCAGTCGCCAGGTCCAGCGCCACGCCAATGCCGTTGATATGGTCGGCGGCTTCAAAGCCGCCCATCCAAAAACCTCTGTAGGGAGCGGCGGGTTCGACGACCGCAGCACCTTCCAAAATCCGGGTCGTCACAGCGAACCGTTACAGCCGCTGCGTGATCACGGCTTCAGGAGAAAACGGCTCCTGCACCGGCACGGGCCCGCCGGGCAAGGGCGGCTCTTCAACCGGCACCGGTGGTGCTGAAGGCACCGGATGGGGAGACGGTGGCAAGGGCACCACTTCTGGCGCAGGCGCAGGAATGTCTACTTCCATTGCATCGTGTGCCGTGGCTGGGTACCGGCGATGGGCGTCGGCTGTCTGGCAAATCAACATGGTGTTACTCCCTCGCTGCAACAGTGGCAAAAACGATTCCTATAAAAACATTCAGATTTACCGTTGCTTTCGCTTACCCGGGCATGTGGTTTGCAAGTTGGTTGGCATGATGAATTACAAAACCATGTTTGCCGCTGCGCCGGCGTCTTCAGGGTATGACACCTTGGTGGTCGGGGCCGGTTTTGCCGGCAGTGTGTTGGCTGAACGCCTGGCCTCGCAAGCCGGCCAACGCGTTCTCGTCGTCGACAAACGACCGCACATCGGTGGCAATGCGTATGACCGCTTCGATGATGCCGGTTTGTTGGTCCACCCTTACGGCCCGCATATCTTTCACACCAATTCAGCGGATGTTTTTTCTTACCTGTCGCAATTCACATCATGGCGGCCTTACCAGCACCGCGTGCTCGCCAGCGTTGACGGCCAACTGCTGCCGATGCCGATCAATCTTGACACCGTCAACCGGCTCTACGGACTGTCGCTGACCTCCTTCGAGATGGACGGCTTTCTGGCTTCGATGGCTGAAAAAATCGAGCACCCGCAGACTTCCGAAGACGTCGTGGTGGGCCGCGTCGGCCGTGACCTGTACAACAAGTTTTTCAAAGGCTACACACGCAAGCAGTGGGGACTCGATCCGTCGGAACTCGATGCCAGCGTGACAGCAAGAGTGCCCACCCGCACCAACCGGGATGACCGGTATTTCACGGACACCTACCAGGCCATGCCATTGCACGGCTACACACGGCTTTTCGAAAACCTGCTGGCGCACCCCAACATCCATGTGATGCTGGGCACTGATTACCGCGACATCGTCCACCTCGTGCCTTGGCGGCACATGGTCTACAGCGGGCCGATCGACAGCTTTTTTGACTACCGCTTTGGCCGTTTGGCCTGGCGCAGCCTTGATTTCGAGCATGTCACGGTGCAGCCGCCCCGCGGTCAATCGTTGGTGCAGCCGGTTGGAACGGTCAACCATCCGAACGACCATCTCTACACACGTGTGACGGAGTTCAAACACCTGACCGGGCAAGTGCACGAGAGCACATCATTGGTGTATGAAATTCCGCGCGCCGATGGCGAACCGTACTACCCCGTGCCACGCGCGGAGAACACCGCGGTGTTTCGCCGCTACGAGGCCGAGGCTGAGCAGTTGAGCGACGTGACGTTCATCGGCCGCCTGGCCAGCTACAAGTACTACAACATGGACCAAGTCGTAGCCCAGGCACTGGCTGCATTCAAGCGCCTGACGAAGTCAACAAGCACAGTCACGACGCCATGAAAAGCACCACCAGTGATTATGAGAACCATTCGGCCGCAGGTGAAGAGGACCCGGGTGCTGCAGTGGATCTGCCATTGCCCATGCAAATCAATAAAAAAAACGATAACCGTGCAGCCGCCTCGGAACGATTGCCTATTTCTTCTGCGCTGCCAATGGCGGCACTGACCGCTGAGGAATTGCTGGAGCCGGCAATGGCTCTGCCGTTTGCGAACGAGTTGCTTCCTTCAAAGAGCCGTACCGATGTGCGTACACCCAAGTGAATTCGGCCCCCATCAAAAAAATTTGCGCCGAGTAATAAATCCACAGCAACAAGACGACCAGTGAAGCCGCCGCACCGAAAGCCGACGCCACGCCGCTGCGGCCGATGTACAAACCGATCAACGACTTGCCGACGGTGAAAAGCAATGCGGTCAACAGCGCACCAATCCAGACATCACGCCAGGCCACGCGCACGCTGGGAATCCATTTGTAAATCATCCCGAACATTGCCGTCACCAAAGCAAAACTGAGCGAAAAGTTGAGCACATTGGCCATGATTTCCATGCCACTGAACCAAGGCTCCCACCACTTGCCCAATGCCGCCAATGCCGCACTGGCAATCAAAGACACCATCAGCAAAAAGCCGATGCCCAACACCAGACCAAGTGACAACAAACGTGTTCTCAACAAACGCCATAAGCCACTGGCGGCAGGCCGAGAAGGCGCACGCCAAATGCGGTCCATTGCATCTTGCAGCTCGGAGAAAACAGTCGTTGCGCCAATAATCAATGCGGCAAGACCTACAAGCGTGCCAATGACGCCAGCGCTCGGATGATTCAATCCGGAAAGCAGCGTCTCAACTGTCTTCGCACTGTCAGAGCCGACCAGTGTAGAAAGCTGCTCCAAAATTTCACTGCGCGCCGCCTGCTGGCCAAACACCAAGCCTGCCACTGAAATGACGATCAACAGCAGAGGTGCAATTGAAAACAGCGTGTAGAACGCCAGCGCCGCGCCCATGCTGGGCGCGTAATCTGCACTCCAGGAAGCTGCGGCGTCCCGCAATAACAACCAGAAAGGGCGCCAAGCGGGCATGCGTTTTACTGGCTTGCAGCAGAAGCCGGCAAGGGAGACGACGCGCTGCTGCTGTTGCTGCCCATGGCATCGGAAGCGGGGAATGCCGGTGCGGATGCTGATGCAGTGCCCATGGCATCGGAGGCGGGCAGGGAGGGCAATGCCGGCGTCGTTGCCGACGTCTCTGGCTGAATCGGCGTGTTGGTGGGCTTGCGCTCGCAGCCGGTCAGCAACGTGAGGGAAACCAGTGCAGTAGCAGCCAGAAAAGCTGCGCGTTGGGTGATGGAAGTGATCATGGTGTATTCAGGCATTTTAAAAAGAATAAGAGCCGAATGAAGAGCCAAATGGTTTGACAGCCAACAGCGGCCCGCTTGATGCCAGGGGTTGTCTCAAGGCACCTCCATGAAGAGCAAGGCGTGTTCCTGCGCGACAACTGTCAACCCCACCACCGTTAAACCCGAAGTTTTGATGTATGGATGATGACCATAGCATTTTCATCAAAAAGTGAGGCTGTCTTCAAGCAAGCGGCGCTGGCCAGGCGCCGGCCGGCGGCTGCCGCGCCGCAAGTGCGCGTTCAACGGGCAAAAGCGCTTCGGCAATACGATCAATGCGCAGACTATCCCATATGGGGGCGGTATATGCATCATCCAGTTGGCGTCGCAAACGGTGGTATTGGCCGTCCAATTCTTTGTCATTCATGCAAAACTTTCAGTGAGCAGGCAAATATTGAAAAGAAATGCTGGAGTCACGTTCAATAACACAGCACCAAGAGTCAATAGAGGCGATGCCAATCAAGTTTGAAAGAAGGCGGCATTCGCCATCAACTTGTTTGACATGGTTTCAGGCTCAAACGGATAGGCAAGCTGCATGCCAGTGGCAATTGCTACGGAGGTGTTCCTGGTTTCAACCATGCCATCAAGGGCCCCACCGTGGTGTTAAAAACATCGGCGCCCAAGCGGTCGAACTTCATGCGCGAAATTGTTCTCAATTGAATATCAACGGCTGCGCCTGCAGCTTCTTGGGTCATGCCAACCACTTCTTGCAACTGAATGGCTGTCGCCCTCGACTGATTAATGACATTTAACCGACGTTGGCACTCATCAGGTGGCATGGCCTCGAAAGCGGCGATATCGAATTTATCTTTGAGAAAACTGTTGGCATCCATGAATTCTTCAAAAATGCGCGTTGCTTGATTCTTCAAAGCTTCGGTTGAGGTGACCCACGCAGGCAAAGCGGTATTGATTTGGGCGCTGTTTGCACGCAGGTCTTGGATCGGACTATGGTGCAAGGCCTGGCTGGCCTTCAAGGTGGCATCGCGAACAAATGCCGTATGGGC
This sequence comes from Burkholderiales bacterium, assembly GCA_025354615.1. Taxonomy (GTDB): domain Bacteria; phylum Pseudomonadota; class Gammaproteobacteria; order Burkholderiales; family Burkholderiaceae_C; genus JANXMO01. The sequence continues at coordinate 5,038 of JANXMO010000026.1, forward strand.
TTTGAACGTTTCAATGGCTTCTGCAGTGAGTGGGGCCTCTGCATTGAACACTGATGGCACCACATGAGCCATGTCGCCGATTCTTTTTACGGTGGCCAACGTGTCAATGACCGGTGGAACAGGCGTTGGCCGGGGGATAGGCAGCAAGCGCAAAGCGCGCAACACTTGTTGAGTCACGCCATGGTGAGAAGCCGGCACGGCTGAAGAGCCGTTGGCTGCAGCAGTTTTCAGCATCGCCCAGCCACCGTTTTCCAACAAGGCTGTCAACTCGTGCAAAGCGGCCTGTGCCGCCGGTACAGCGCCCAACGCTTCCACTGCCGCTGCACTGGCATTAATGGGGGAATGACCAATAGCCAACGCTGCCGGCGGCGGTGAACGCACACGACCAATTGCCGAGTCACTGTTGCCCTGAGGGCGATCGAGATCGGGAAGTCCGCCAACACTGTTGGCGCTGGTGCCCGGAAGGCTGGCCGCAATTCTTGCAGGTGGAGGCGACACACTTGCATTTTGAGCCGTCAACCCGGAGCGGCCCCGCGAAGGAGATGTATTTGAAGGAATGGACATTGCATTTACCACTACGGGCCCGATGGATTGCTCACTGCCTGACAGGCGCTCAGGCTAGCCGACCTGGTGTGAGGCAGCGTCAAGCAGGCGAAGCCGTGTCGCAAAAAGCGAAGCGCAACAAAAACTGATGCATGGCTGTGGCCGCGGTCGCACCTTGGGCAGCGGCAACACTCAGCTGCGCCAACCCTTCCACCACATCGCCCGCGGCATAAACCTGCGGCACATTGGTGCGTCCGTGCGCGTCAACCAACAGGTGGCCGCTTTCGCTCAACTGCACGCCCAAATCATGTGCTACGCCACAACGCGGTTGAACGCCCATGGCCGCATACAGGAT
>JANXMO010000474.1 GCA_025354615.1 Burkholderiales bacterium
CGGTACGGATCTGGATTTCCACCGGCCGCCCGGCGTCATCCAGCACCACGGTGTGCAACGACTGGTAGCCGTTGGCCTTGGGCCGCGCGATGTAATCGTCCAGTTCGCCGCTGACGGGGCGAAAGGCCTCGTGCACCCGCCCGAGCACCGCATAGCAGTCGGCCACATGGGGCACGATGACGCGCAGCGCACGCAAATCCAGCACGCGCTCGAAACCAAGCTGCTTGAGCTGCATTTTTTTCCAGACACTGTAGAAGTGCTTGGGCCGGCCCTGCACTTGTATCGGCAGTTGTAGCGGGGCCAATGCTGCCAGCAGTTGCTGGCGAAACGCGGCTATGCCCTGCTCGCGCTCGGCGCGTTTTTCGTCCAGCCAGTGCGCCATCTGCAGGTAGTCCTGCGGGTGCAGGAAGCGAAACGCCAGGTCTTCGATTTCCCATTTGATTTGCCAGATACCGAGCCGGCTCGCCAGTGGGGCAAACACCTGCATCGATTCATGCGCCAGGGCCGGCGGGCAAGCCTGCTTGCTCGCCGCATAGTGGCGCAGGGTTTGCAGCCGGGAGGCCAGGCGCAGCAGCACCACCCGCAAATCGCGTGAAAAGGTCAACAGCATTTTGCGCACGCGCTCGGCGTGTTGGGCGCGCTGAGCGTCGTCTACCGTGGCCTCGCGCGCTGCGCGCTGAATCTGCACCAGCTGGCGGGTATGCGCCACCAGGCTGGCATACGACTCGCCGAACGCTTGAGAAAGCGCTTCCTGCGGTGTTGCCAAGTGCTCCGCCGCATAAACCAGATACGCCGCGGCCCGCAGCGATGGCGGCGCGCCAATCGCCTGCAAAACAGCGGCTACCCCATGGGCGTGTGCAAGGGCAGCTTCGCCGGTGCCGGCCAGCACCTGCCCCAGGAGCAGCGGCGTGGCAAAAGCAAGCGCGTTCGCCAGCAGCGTGTGCTCCGCGCCTGCTTCATCCGCCGGCGGCGGCTCCGCTTCGATCGCCTGAACGATGGCGGCCGCCGCCCCGCGGGCCGGCTCGGTCACCCCGGTTTTCATGGGCTGAGTAAAAACTCCCGCACCGCGTTGACTTGCTCAGCCGCCACCAGTGTTGGCGCATGGCCGACACCAGGGAATTCACACAACCGGGCCCGTGGCCCGCGCAGCGTCATGGCCTGGGCCGTATTGGCAGACAGCAGGTCTGATTGCTCGCCGCGCAGCAGCAACGTGGGGCAGGCAATCGCGTCATAAGCCTGCCACAACGCCACTTCGCCCTGCGCCGCCAGGTCGGGCGTGATGGCGCGCAACGCGGCGCCTATCGCGGGGTCATAGTGCAGCCGCCACCCGCCTTGGTCGTCGGCGACCAGCATGGGTTTCGTCAAAGCCAACCACTGCTCGTGACTGTGCACGCCGAACCCCTTCGAGATGGTTTGCAGATAGTCAGCTGCCTCTTCAAGCGTTGCCCAGTGCAGCGGCGCCCCGAGGTAAGCGCCGATGCGCTGGAGGGCGGAAGCCTGCAA
>JANXMO010000050.1 GCA_025354615.1 Burkholderiales bacterium
CTTCATCGGCGCACGCTCCGAGGTGGTCGAAGGCGTGATCGTTGAGGAAAACTCGGTGCTGGGCATGGGCGTATATCTCGGCCAGAGCACGCCGATCTACGACCGCGACAAGGACGAGATCAGCTATGGCCGCATTCCGGCCGGCTCGGTGGTGGTCAGCGGCAACCTGCCCAAGGCCGGCGGCAAGTACAGCCTCTATTGCGCAGTCATCGTCAAGATGGTCGATGCGCAAACCCGCGCCAAGACCAGCCTCAACGAATTGCTGCGTGATTGACGCCGCACCACTCGCCGAGGACGAAACGCGATGAGCGGGAACATGGAAAAGGTGCTGCGGCTGATGTCGGAGCGGGGCGCCTCCGATGTCTACCTGTCGGCCAACACGCCGGTGCTGATCAAGATCAACGGCCAGATCATGCAGCTCAGCGAGCAGGCGCTGACCGCCCACCAGCCGCGCCAGCTGCTGGCCGAATTGCTGACGCCGTCACAGCTGGAAGAGCTCGACGACTCCGGCGAGCTGAACATCGGCATTCCGGTGACCGGCGTCGGCAGCTTCCGCCTGAGCGGCTTCAAGCAGCGCGGCTCGGTTGCGGCGGTGCTGCGCTGCATTTCCTTCAACATCCCCACGCTCGAGGGTTTGAAGATGCCGCCGCTGCTGAGCACGCTGGCACTCGAAAAACGCGGGCTGGTGCTGGTGGTGGGCGCCACGGGCGCCGGCAAGAGCTCGACGCTGGCGGCGATGGTCGAACACCGCAATGCGCAGCTGGCCGGCCACATTTTGACGATCGAAGACCCGATCGAGTTCATCTTCAGCAACAAGAAGGCGGTCGTCAACCAGCGCGAGGTGGGGCGCGACACGCAGTCGCTGCAGGTCGGCCTGCGCAACGCGCTGCGGCAGGCGCCCGACTGCATTTTGATCGGCGAAATCCGCGACCGCGAGACGATGACGGCGGCCATTTCCTACGCGCTGTCCGGCCACTTGGTGCTGTCGACCTTGCACGGCAACAACAGTTACCACGCGCTGGGGCGAATCCTGTCGTTTTACTCACCCGAAGCCCGGCCGGCGCTGCTGGCGGATTTGTCCGCCGGGCTGCGCGCCATCGTTTCGCAGCGGCTGGTGCGCGCCACGGCGGGCGGGCGCGTGCCGGCGGTCGAGGTCATGCTCAACACCAAGCTGGTGTCCGACCTGATCGAGCAGGGCGATTTCAGCGGCGTGCGCGAGGCGATGGAAAAATCGCTGGCGCAAGGCTCACAGACCTTCGAGCAAGATCTGGCGGGGCTGATCGACGCCGGCTTCATCACGCGTGATGAAGGCCTGGCGAACTCCGACTCGCCGACCAACCTGATGTGGCGGCTGCAGAACGACGCTCCGTCAGCCGGGCGTGGCGCCGTCAAAAAAGAGAGCCTGGACGAAAAGCCGGTGTTCACCCACATGACGCTGGACGTGCACCCTGACGACCCGCCGGCCATCCGCCCCATGCCTTTCGGTATGCGATGAGCGCAACGCTGCAGTTGGCCGAACAGCTGATCGCCCGCCGCTCGGTGACGCCGGACGACGGCGGCTGCCAGGCGCTGATCGCCGAGCGGCTGGCCGCCGTCGGCTTCCGCTGTGAAACGCTGGTGTTCGGCCCGGCGGCGGCGCCTGTCACCAATCTGTGGGCCGAACGCGCGGGCGGCGGTGCGCCGGGGCCGGCGCTGGTGCTGGCCGGCCATACCGACGTCGTGCCGACCGGCCCGCTGGCAGCGTGGGCCAGTGATCCGTTCGTGCCAACGCACCGTGACGGCCGCCTGTACGGCCGTGGCGCGGCCGACATGAAAACCTCGCTGGCGGCGATGGTGGTGGCGGTGGAGGAGTTCGTGGCCGTGCACACGCAGCACCGCGGCAGCATTGCCTTCTTGCTGACCAGCGACGAGGAAGGCCCTTCCGTCGACGGCACGGTGCAGGTCTGCCGCTGGCTGCGCGAGCGCGGCACGCGGCTGGACTGCTGCATCGTCGGCGAACCAACCTCGGTGCACACGCTGGGCGACATGATGAAAAACGGCCGGCGCGGCTCGCTGTCCGGTCGGCTCACGGTGCATGGCGTGCAAGGCCACATCGCCTATCCGCAGCTGGCAAAAAACCCGATCCATCTGGCAGCGCCGGCGCTGGCCGAACTGGCAGCCATCGAATGGGATGCCGGCAACGCCTACTTCCCGCCGACCAGCTGGCAGATGTCGAACATCCACGCCGGCACCGGCGCGGGCAACGTCATTCCCGGCGAACTGGTGGTCGACTTCAACTTCCGCTTCAGCACCGAATCAACGCCGGCACAGCTGCGAGCCCGTGTCAGCGCACTGCTCGAGCGCCACGGCCTGGCGCACACGCTGGCCTGGACGCTGGGCGGCGAGCCGTTTCTGACACCGGCCGGCACGCTGAGCGATGCGCTGGCGCGAGCGATTGCCAGCGAAACCGGCGTCAAGGTCGCGCTGTCGACCACCGGCGGCACGTCCGACGGGCGCTTCATCGCGCCGCTGTGTGAGCAGGTGATCGAGTTCGGACCCGTCAACGCCAGCATCCACCAGATCGACGAACACGTGGCGGTCGACAGCATCGAGCCGCTCAAGAACATCTACCGCAAGACACTGGAAAATTTGCTGTTATGACACCGATGACCTTGATTGAACTGATCCAGCGCGAAGCCGCCCGCCTCAAACAGGCGGGCGTTTCGTTTGGGCACGGCACCACCAACGCCTTTGACGAAGCCGCCTGGCTGGTGCTGTGGTCGCTCGGCCTGGCCATGGATGCGCTCGAAGGCAAAGCGCGCCAACCGGTCGACGGCGAAGCGATGGAAAAGGCGGTGGCGCTCATCACCCGGCGCATAGCCACCCGGCTGCCGGCCGCCTACCTGACCCGCGAAGCCTGGCTGCAGAACGTGCCGTTTTACGTCGATGAACGCAGCATCGTGCCGCGCTCGTTCATTGCGGAGCTGCTGGTCGACGGCGAAGGCGACGGCACGCTGGACGCCTGGCTGTCCGACCGCACCGAGCGCGTGCTCGACCTGTGCACCGGCAACGGCAGCCTGGCCGTGATTGCCGCGATGGCCTACCCCGAGGTCACGGTCGACGCGGCCGATGTCTCGACCGACGCCCTCGCGGTGGCCCGGCTCAACGTCGACAAGCACCGGCTCGGCCAGCGCATCACGCTGATCGAAAGCGACCTGTTCGACCGCGTGGCGGGGCCGTATGACCTGGTGCTGTGCAACCCGCCCTATGTCAACACGGCCAGCATGGCCG
>JANXMO010000063.1 GCA_025354615.1 Burkholderiales bacterium
CAGCAGGCCGGCTTGCTGCCGAACCCTGTGCTTGCCATAGAGCAAGAAGACACCCGGCCCGAGGCCCGCTCAACCACGGTGCTGCTCAACCAGACCATCGAGCTGACGGACAAGCGCGCGGCTCGGCTTGACCTGGCGCAGCGCGATCGCGATCTGGCCGCCGCCGAGCTGGCCACGCGCCAGGCAGAGGTTCGTGCCTCGACGATGGAGGCCTTCTTCGCGGTGTTGATCGCCCAGGAAAGATTCAAGGTCGCCGAGGCGTTGGCACTCGTCGCGACCAGCGGCACCGAGGCCGTGTCGCGCCGCGTCACCGCAGGCAAGTTGTCGCCGACCGAGGAGACGCAAGCCAAGATGGCTGAGGCCATGGCCCGCATCGGGCTGGGGCGTGCACGTTGGGAGCAGGTGACTGCGTTGCGAACGCTGGCCGCGCTTGTCGGCATGCCGGAAGGCAGCATCAACCAAGTCGATGGAGACGCCAGCGCGATGCCAGCCATGGCGACGGATGCCGAAGGGGCGGAGCAGCGACTGCAGCGGTCACCGGCTTTGCGACGTGCGCGGCTGGAGGTGCAGCGCGCCGAGGCTGTCTACCAGCTAGAACGAGCCCGTTCGACGCCGGACTTGACCGTTGGGGTGGGTGCCAAGCGCATCCAGGAACAAGGTCGTACCGCGCCGATGTTCAGCCTCTCCGTTCCGCTGCCGGTCTTCGACCGCAACCAGGGTTCCCAACTCGAAACCCTGCGCCGCCGCGATGCAGCCCAAGCCCAGGCTGAAGCCGACGAAATGCGGCTGCGGGCCGAGCTGTTGCAGAGCATCGACCAGCTGCAAGCCCGCCGCGAGGAAGTGGAGCTGCTGCGCCGGGATGTTGTGCCCGGTGCCGAAACCGTGTACCAAGCTGCGCGACGGGGCTTCGAGCTGGGCAAATTCGGCTTTTTCGTCGTGCTGGATGCCCAGCGGACGCTGCTGCAAGCCCGTGATCAATATTTCACCGCGCTGGCTACGACTCTTCGCCTGGCCGCCGACATCGAACGCCGTCTCGGCGCGCCGACTGACCGCCTCTGAGCGGTTTGCTGAATTCCTCCACATCATGAGCATCAAACCAAACCTGATTGAACGCCTACATGACCGCGTGGGCAAAAAGCAGTTGATCGCCATTGCCGTTGTCCTGTTGATGGGCGGGATCAGCGCCTTCGCCGTCGTGAAGATGGGTTCCAAAACGAGCAGCAAGGGCCAGCATGGCCACGACGAGGCCGCAACCCACGCCACGCCGACTTTCAAGCCCGCTACCGAAACCACGGGGCACGAGCGCCAGGAAGGCGGAGACCCAACTCAATTGGAAGGCGTCATCCAGATGTCGGTTGCCTCTGTGAAAGCCGCCGGCATCACCGTCGAGCCGGCCCGCGCAGCGGCGCTCCGCGTGATGCTGCAACTTTCCGGCGAGATCAAGTTCAACGAGGACCGCACCGCGCATGTCGTGCCGCGCGTCACCGGCGTTGTCGAAGCCGTGCCGGCATCATTGGGTCAACAGGTTTACAAAGGCCAGGTGCTGGCCGTCCTGAGCAGCCCGTCGATCTCGCAGCAGCGAGCCGATTTGCAGCTCGCGCAGCAGCGCCTGGTGTTGGCCCAGACGACTTACGAGCGCGAGAAGCAGCTCTGGCAAGAGCGCATTTCGCCGCAGCAAGACGTGCAACAGGCCGAACAGGCGCTGCGCGAGGCGGAGATCAGTGTCAACAACGGGCGACAAAAGCTGCTGGCGATTGGTGCCAGCGCCGAAGCCACTGCGCTGAACCGCTTCGAGCTGCGCGCGCCCTTCGACGGTGTCATCGTGGAAAAGCACATGGCCCTGGGCGAGCAGGTCAGGGACGACACCAACGTCTTCACGATTTCCGACCTCCGCAGCGTCTGGGCGCAAATCAGCGTGCCAGCGCGCGAGATGGCACAGGTCCGCATCGGCCAGATGGCCACCGTCCGCTCAACCGCCTTCGAACAGTCGGCCCGAGGGACAGTCGCCTTTGTCGGCCCTTTGATCGGGGCGCAGACCCGCAGCGCCGACGCTCGCATCACGCTGAACAATCCAAACGCTGCCTGGCGACCTGGACTTTTCGTCGACGTCGAGCTCGCGTCCGTCGACGCCCTGGCCGAGGCTGCCGTGACGGTCGGCGCAGATGCCGTGCAGACCATGGGCAACAAGACCGTCGTCTTCACCCCCGTTGACGGTGGGTTCCTACCGCAGCCGGTGAAGGTCGGCCGCAGTGATGGCCAGCGTACGGAAATCGTGTCCGGACTCAAGGCGGGCACGCTTTACGCCGCCACCGGCAGCTTCGTGCTGAAGTCGGAGGCCGGCAAGGCCTCTGCCAGCCACGGGCACTGAGCACAGGCGCTGACATGTTCGAACGCATCATCCGCTTCGCAATCAATCACCGGTGGCTGGTCCTCATGGCTGTCTTCGGCATGGCGGCGCTCGGTGTCTTCAGCTATGAAAAGCTGCCCATCGACGCCGTGCCCGACATCACCAATGTGCAGGTTCAAATCAACACCGGCGCGCTGGGCTACTCGCCGTTGGAGACCGAGCAGCGCGTGACCTATCCCATCGAGACGGTCATGGCCGGGCTGCCGGGGCTGCAGCAGACGCGGTCCCTGTCGCGCTACGGGCTGTCGCAGGTCACCGTCGTCTTCAAGGACGGTACCGACATCTACTTCGCCCGCCAGCTGGTCAATGAACGCATCCAGGTGGCCCGCGACCAGCTGCCCTCAGGCGTGACGCCCAACATCGGGCCCCTCTCGACCGGACTGGGCGAAATCTTTCTCTGGACCGTCGAGACTGAACTGAACGCGCGCAAGCCCAACGGCGAGGCCTACTCGCCGACCGACTTGCGAGAAATTCAGGACTGGGTCATCAAGCCGCAGTTGCGCCAGGTCACCGGTGTCACCGAGATCAACTCCATCGGCGGCTACACCAAGGAGTACCACGTCGCCCCGAACCCAAGCCGGCTGTCATCCTATGGACTGACCTTGGCCGACGTGGTCAACGCGTTGGAGCGCAACAACGCGAATGTTGGTGCCGGCTACATTGAACGAAGCGGCGAGCAGTACCTGATTCGCGCTCCCGGGCAGGTTCGCTCCCTGCAGGACATCGGCAACACCGTGCTGCGCAACGAGGGCGGTGTGCCGGTTCGCATCAAAGACGTGGCCAGCGTGGCGATCGGCCGCGAGTTGCGCACCGGTGCGGCCACCGACAACGGCCGCGAGGTCGTGCTGGGCACGGTGTTCATGCTGACGGGCGAGAACAGCCGCAGCGTCGCCCAGGCGGTGTCCAGGAAGATGGAAGAAATCAACCGCAACCTTCCGGAGGGCATCCATGCGGTAACGGTCTATGACCGCACCAGGCTTGTCGACAAGGCCATCGGAACGGTCAAGAAAAACCTGCTCGAAGGTGCGGTGCTGGTCATCGCCGTCTTGTTCCTGTTCCTTGGCAACATCCGCGCGGCATTGCTGACCGCCCTGGTAATCCCCCTGGCCATGCTCTTTACATTCACCGGCATGGTGCAGCAGAAGGTCAGCGCCAACCTGATGAGCCTCGGCGCGCTGGACTTCGGAATCCTCGTCGATGGCGCCGTGGTCATCGTTGAAAACTGCGTGCGCCGGCTGGCACATGCACAGGCCCATAAAGGGCAGGCACTGAGCCGGGCCGAGCGCTTCCAGGAGGTCTTTCTCGCTTCGCAGGAGGCGCGCCGGCCCCTGCTGTTCGGCCAGCTCATCATCCTGATCGTCTACCTGCCCATCTTTGCGCTGGCGGGCGTCGAGGCGAAAATGTTTCACCCAATGGCGTTCACGGTCGTCATCGCGCTCATCGGCGCAATGGTCTTGTCAATCACGTTCGTGCCGGCGGCCGTTGCGCTCTTCATTGGCGAAAAGGTCGACGAGAAGGAAAACCGCCTGATGGGTTGGGCCCGTCGCGTCTACGAGCCGATGCTCAACCGCGTGATGGCGGCCAAGCCGCTGGTGCTGACTTTTGCTGCGGTGATGGTGCTGCTGTCGGCGTTGCTGGCGACGCGCATGGGCAGCGAGTTCGTGCCCAGCCTAGACGAGGGCGACTTCGCCATCCAGGCGCTTCGCATCCCCGGCACCAGCCTGTCGCAGTCGGTGGCGATGCAGCAGCAATTGGAAACGACGCTCAAGGCCAAATTTCCGGAGATCGAGCGGGCCTTCGCCCGCACCGGCACCGCCGAGATTGCCTCCGACCCCATGCCGCCCAACATCTCGGATGGCTATGTGATGCTCAAGCCCATTGGCGAATGGCCCAGGCCCCGCAGGAACCGCGACGAACTGCTGGCTGCGGTGAGACAAGAGGTGGCCAAGCTGCCCGGGCAAAACTACGAGTTCTCGCAGCCGATCCAGCTTCGCTTCAACGAGCTGATTTCGGGCGTGCGTTCGGACATTGCAGTCAAGGTCTTCGGCGACGACATGGAGGTGCTGAACGGCTCCGCCGAGCGTGTCGCGGCCGTGCTCAAAGGCATCGACGGCGCCTCGGAAGTGAATATCGAGCAGACCACCGGCCTGCCCGTGCTGAGCGTGCAGGTCGACCGCGAAAAAACCGCACGCTACGGCTTGAACACCCAGGACGTGCAGGACGTGCTGGCCACCGCCATCGGCGGCCGGAAGGCCGGCACGATGTTTGAGGGCGACCGCCGGTTCGACATCCTCGTGCGCATCCCCGAAGAGCTGCGCTCAAACCTCGACGCCATCAAGCGTCTGCCCGTGCCACTGCCGGTGGGCCCGGACGGCGTCCGGCGCTTCCTTCCGCTCAGCGAGGTGGCGGATTTGTCCGTGGCGCCCGGGCCCAACCAGGTAAGCCGGGAAAACGGCAAGCGTCGCATCGTCGTCAGCGCCAATGTGCGTGGTCGCGACATCGGCTCCTTCGTATCCGAGGCGGAACAGACGATTCAACAGCAGGTCAAGCTACCGACGGGCTATTGGATGGCCTGGGGCGGTCAGTTCGAGAACCTGCAGTCGGCCACCCAGCGGCTGAAGATCGTCGTGCCGGTGGCACTGTTGCTGGTCTTCACACTGCTGTTTGTGATGTTCGGCAACTTCAAGGACGGTCTGCTGGTATTCACCGGCATCCCGTTCGCGTTGACCGGCGGCATTGCTGCCCTGTGGCTGCGGGATATTCCGTTGTCGATCTCCGCAGCAGTGGGTTTTATTGCCTTGTCGGGCGTTGCGGTGCTCAACGGCCTGGTCATGATTGCCTTCATTCGTGGCCTGCGGGAGGCGGGCCAGCCGTTAGACGCAGCGATCCACGAAGGCGCATTGACGCGGTTGCGGCCGGTACTGATAACGGCGTTGGTGGCATCGCTGGGCTTCGTGCCGATGGCGCTCGCTACCGGCACGGGCGCGGAGCTGCAACGACCGCTCGCAACAGTGGTCATCGGCGGCATCCTGTCATCGACGGTACTCACGCTGCTGGTGCTGCCGGTGCTTTACCGACTGGCGCATCGCCGCGATGAGGACGGGAACGGAAACGAAAACGACGTCAATGCTCCGACGCCACTGGACGGTCGGACGTTGTGAGCACGACGTGCTCCATATACGCACTTCCACCCCGGTCCTGCTGTTCTATGGCTCGTTGCGCGAGCGCTCATACCGCAAGCTGCTGACGCTCGAAGCCGCGCAACTGTTGTTTCTGATGGGCGGTGAGGTTTGCGTATCCAATCCCGCAACCCCTGCCACTGCCACTGCCACTGCCACTGCCACTGCCACTGCCACTGCCTGATGCATTCAAACGCCACAGCATTCGGTGAGCAATT
>JANXMO010000065.1 GCA_025354615.1 Burkholderiales bacterium
CGCCCGGCCACCGGCTGGGGCTGAAGCTGAGCGCGGCGCGGCTGCAAGCGGCGTATGACAGCGCGGTCTATTCGCCCAGCTTCGTGCCCGATCCGTCGCCCGATTTCCGCAACCTGTTGCGCACCCGCGCTCAGTCGCTCGACTACAACGGCCGCCTGAACGACCGCTGGTCGACGACCGTGCTGCTGGCGCACGCGGAAGACGACCTGCGCAGCGGCGCCGCCGGTTTCGCGGCCAGTGCTTCCAATTACCTGACGCGGCGCGACCAAGCCAGCTGGCAGAACGTGCTGGCGCTGACGCCGCAGCAGCAGCTGCTGGTGGCGTTAGACCGGCTCACCGAACGCGCGCAGTCCAGCGCCTACGCAGCCGATGTTCGTCGTACCAACAACGCGCTGGTGCTGGGCTACACCGGCAACTTTGGCGCGCACGCACTGCAGGCTGACGTGCGGCATGACGACAACTCCGTCTACGGCGGCGTCGACACCGGCCGCCTCGGCTGGAGCTTGCAGCTCGCGCCGCAGTGGCGCCTGCGGGCGCTGGCTGGCACCAGCTTCCGGGCGCCCAGTTTCAATGACCTGGTGTATCCGAATTACGGCGTGATCACCGTGCGCCCGGAACATGGCCGCAGTGGCGAACTGGGCCTCAACTGGCAACAAGGCGACGGCCGGCTGGCGGCCACCGTCTACCGCAACCAGGTGCGCAATTTGATCGGCTACGAAGCCAACCCGGCCCAGTGCCCGGCGGGCTACACCTTCGGCTGTGCACGCAACATCAACCGCGCCCGCCTGCAAGGCGTCACGCTGGACGGCAGCCAGCGCTGGGGCGCGTTGCAGATCGGCGGCACGCTCGACTGGCTGGCCGCCACGGATGAGGCCACCGGCCAGCGCCTGCCGCGCCGCGCTGCGCGTCAGGCCAGCGTCAACGCCAGCTACACGCAAGGCGCCTGGACGCTGGGCAGCGAGCTGTTCGCCGTGTCGCGCCGCCCCGACTTGAGCGCGGCGCTCGGCGGTTACGCAACGGTTGACTTGACGGCGCGCTGGCGCGCAGCGCCGGGCTGGCAAGTCGAAGCCCAGCTGCGCAACGTTGCCAACCGCGACGTGGAGCCGGTGCAGGGCTATCAGGGCCTGGGCCGCCAGGCCTGGCTGGGCTTGCGCTATGAAGGCAAAGGCCTTTGAGCGGATTGACTGGTGGGGCGGGCGGCATTGATTGTTTGTGCCATGCGCCGTCCCCTCACCCCAGCCCTCTCTCTAAAGGGGCGAGGGAGTTGGTTATTTTCTTGCTCTTCTTTCTCCCTCTCCCCCTGGGGGAGAGGGCAGGGGTGAGGGCTGCAACGCGACCCCGCCATCCAAAGCCCGTCTCATGCGCTATTTTCTCAACGAAGCCGCCCCAGCGACAGCTCCGAACAACCCATTCCAAGGCCGTTGCGGCCGCCCTCTGCCTGCTGGGATTGCTCAGTGGCCGGGCCGCGGCGGTGCCGGCTGCGCCCGTCTGGCGCGACGACCTGAACCGCCCTGTGGCGCTGGTGCAGCCGCCGCGGCGCATCGTCAGCCTGGTGCCATCGCTCACCGAAATTGTCTGCGCGCTCGGCGAATGCCCGCGGCTGGTTGCCACCGACCGTGATTCGAACTGGCCGCCCGAAGTCAAGGCACTGCCCAAAGCCGGCGGGCTGGATGACGTGCAACTGGAGCTGATTGCCGCACTGCAGCCCGATCTGGTGCTTCTGGGCGGCACCGCGCGCGGGCTGGCGCGGTTTGAGCAACTCGGCTTGCCGACGTTTGCGATCGAGGTCCAGCGCTATGCCGACGTGGCGCGCAGCATCACGCTTGTCGCGCAGCTGCTGGACGTGCCGGCGCGCGGCGTGGCCTTGAACGCGCGCATCGAGCAGGGCGTGGCTGCGGTGGCGGCGCAGGCGCTGCAGCGGCCTGGGGCGGCGCCCGCGGTGTATTTCGAGGTCAGCAGCGAGCCGTATGCCGCCGGCGCCACGTCGTTCATCGGCGAGCTGCTGGCACGTCTGCACACGCGCAACATCGTCGGTGCCGAGCTCGGGCCGTTCCCGCGGCTCAACCCGGAATACGTGGTGCGGCAAAACCCCGCGGTGATTTTTGTGGCCGGACGTGACGCGCCGGCGCTGGCCGCTCGCCCCGGCTGGGCCGGCATTCGCGCCGTGCGCGAACAGCGGCTGTGCTCCTTCCCACGCGAGCAGGGCGATGCCATCGTACGGCCCGGGCCGCGGGTGGTTGAGGGTATGCAGGCGCTGGCTGCCTGCCTGGCGCGCGTGGCGCCGCCGTGAAAGCGCTTTTGCTGCATCGGCGTTTTGCGCTCTGGCTATTGGCCGGCGGCGCGCTGAGTGCGCTGCTGGCCGGCGCCAGCCTGTTGGCCGGCACCACCGATGTGGCCACGTCGGTCGACTGGCTGCGCCACCCCACGACTGCCACCAACACCGTGCTGTGGGACATCCGCCTGCCGCGCAGCTTGGGCGCCTGGTGTGCCGGCGCGTTGCTGGCGCTGGCCGGTGCCGTCGCCCAGGGGCTGTTTCGCAACCCGCTGGCTGACCCGTATTTGCTCGGCAGCGCCTCCGGTGCAGCGCTCGGTGTTTCGCTGTGCCTGGTGGCGGCCGAACTGCCGCTGGCCGGGCTGGCCTGGGCGGGGCAGTTGAGCGTTACCGGTGCGGCCTTCATCGGCGCCTGTGCGGCGCTGGCCTTGACGCTGGCGCTGGCGCGCGGCGTGCTGCAAACGCCGCACCTGCTGCTGGCCGGCGTGATCGTCGGCTTCGTGCTGACGGCCATTACCTCGCTGCTGTTGCTTGGCTCGCCTGCGGCGTGGCGGGCCATGCAATCGTTCTTGCTGGGCAGCACCGGCTACATCGGCTGGCCCGCCGCCGGGCTGCTGGCTGCGGTATTCCTGCTGTGCGCACTGCCGGCGTTGCTGCTGGCGCGCGGGCTCGACGCGCTGACCCTGGGCGAAGACAGCGCCCGCTCGCTCGGCCTGCCAGTACCAGCGCTACGCCTGGCGTTGCTGGGCTTGTTGTCGCTGGCCACCGCCACCGCGGTGGCGCAGGTTGGCGTGGTGGGCTTCGTTGGCCTGGTGGCGCCGCACTTGGTGCGCCCGGCCTTGCAGCTGGGCCACCGACAGCTGCTGCTCGCCGCGGCACTCGCCGGCGGCGTGCTGCTGCAGGCGGCCGACGTGCTGGCGCGCTGGCTGATCCGCCCGGCCGAGCTGCCGGTGGGCGCTGTCATGGCCTGCCTGGGTGGCATCTACCTGGCCGTGCTG
>JANXMO010000481.1 GCA_025354615.1 Burkholderiales bacterium
AACTCGTCACCGCGGTAAGCGATGAACGGCGCGCCGGGCAGCGTCATTGCACCGCCGGTGCCGAAGCCGCAGATGCCGAGGACGACGCGGCAGAAGCTGGCTTCTGCGGTGTCAGTGCTCCTTTTTGGCCACAGCCGCCAAGCGCCCACAAACCACTGCAAAGGCTACCGATCACGAGGAAACGACCGGCCCGCAATATTCCTGTTGATTTTCTGACCGCTAGACTGTGTTGGACCGTCACCATTTGCGAGATTCTATCGACCATGGTTTCAACCCGTGTTGTAGCAACGCCGCTGCCTGACGCCGGCTACCGTGCACTCGTCAACGCCGTGCTGGCCGCCATCGAAGCCGATATCGACCGCTGGCTGGAAGCCGATGTAGTGGACATCGACGCCCGCCGCACCGGCGATTTGCTGGAGCTGGCGCTGCCCGGCGGCAGCCACCTCATCGTCAATGCCCAGCCGCCGTTGCAGGAGCTGTGGCTGGCGGCCCGGGCGGGCGGCTTTCACTTCAAATACGTCGATGGGCGCTGGATCGACGGCCGCGACGGTTGCGAGCTGTTCGACTTGCTGTCGCGCTGTGCCAGCGAACAGGCTGGCCTTGCCTTGCGCTTTACCTCCCCGTCTTATTGAGTGAGCCGGCATCAATCAACTTGAAACGGCGACTCCCTCTCCCGCCGCAGGAGAGGGAGCCAATGCCATCCGGCATGCTTTCAAGTTCACATGTGCCGGATCAATAGCGCTTGAACAAATCGAGGATGCCGCTTTTTTCCTCTTCGTTCGGCGCAGCGGGCAGTTTCTCGTCCAGCCCCACACCACTGACGCCGCGGCCCGGCACGTATTCGTCGTAAAACCACTCGCCGCCGGTGTTCACCAGCCCTCCGGGCGCGACGGGCTCTTCGACCGGCCTGCCCCTCAAGGCAAAGCCCATGAAGTCGATCCACACCGGCAAGGCCAGGCCGCCGCCGGTTTCGCGGTCCCCCAACTTGCGCGGCGTGTCGTAGCCCATCCAGACCACCGCCACCAGGTTGCGTTGGAAGCCAGCGAACCAGGCGTCCATCGAGTCATTCGTGGTGCCGGTTTTGCCATAGATGTCAGGCCGCTTCAGCACCCGCTGCGCGTTGGCCGCGGTGCCCGAGCGGGTGACCGACTGCAGCAGGCTCGTCATGACGAATGCATTGCGCGGGCTGATGGTGCGAAACGGCTCGTCGAGCGGCGGTGGTCGGGTTTCATTGAGAACGTGGCCGCGCGCGTCGGTCAACCGGCTGATCAGAAACGGGTTGACCCGGTAGCCGCCGTTGGCAAACACCGCATAGCCGGCGGCCATCTGCAGCGGCGTGACCGAACCGGCGCCCAGCGCCATCGTCAGGTAGGCCGGGTGCTTGTCGGCCTCGAAACCGAAGTGGGTGATCCACTGCTGCGCATACGGCGCGCCGATCGACTGCAGGATGCGGATCGAGACCATGTTCTTCGACTTCTCGAGGCCATGGCGCAGGGTCATCGGGCCGTCGAAGTTGCCGTCATAGTTTTTGGGCTCCCAAGGCTGGCTGCCTGTCGAGCCGGCATCGAAGAACAGCGGCGCGTCGTTGATCACCGTGGCTGGCGTGAAGCCTTTTTCGAGTGCGGCCGAATAAATGAAGGGCTTGAAGCTCGACCCCGGTTGCCGCCAGGCTTGCGTCACATGGTTGAACTTGCTCTTCGAATAATCGAAGCCGCCGACCATGGCATGCACCGCGCCGGTTTGCGGGTCGAGCGCCACGAATGCGCCTTCGACTTCAGGCAACTGCGTCGCCGTCCAGTCGCCTTTGGCGCTTTTCACCACGCGAATCACCGCGCCCGGGCGAATGCGCACCTTGGGATTAGCCTTGTCCGACAAGCCCGATGTGACCGGTTTCAGGCCTTCGCCGGTGATCGTGATCGACTCACCGCTTTGCAACACCGCAACAATTTTTTTCGGTCCGGCTTCGATCGCAATGGCCGCTTTCAATTCGTCGTTGTCGGGGTGGTCGCTCAGTGCTTCGGCGATCCGTGCGTCGACATCATGCGCACTGGCCGGTAGATCGATGTAGTCCTCGGGACCGCGGTAAACCTGCCGGCGCTCGTAATCGAGCAGGCCCTTGCGCAGTGCGTGGTAGGCCGCCATTTGCTGGCCTGAGTCGATGGTCAGGGTGACGTTGAGCCCGCGGGTGTAGGCATCTTCACCGTATTGCGCAAAGATCAATTGGCGTGCCGCTTCGGCCACGAATTCAGCATGCACCGGCACGTCGGACGCCACGCGGTACTTCAACGGCTGGTGCCGCGCCGCTTCATGCTGCTCGGCGCTGATGAAACCGTTGTCCAGCATGCGGTCGATGATGTAGAGCTGGCGAAGAGTGGCGCGTTTCGGGTTGGAGATCGGGTTGTAGGCCGAGGGTGCCTTCGGCAGGCCGGCCAGCATCGCCGCCTCGGCCACGGTGATGTCTTTCAGCGGCTTGCCGAAATAGGTTTCACACGCGGCGGCAAAGCCGTAAGCACGCTGGCCAAGGTAGATCTGGTTCATGTAGATCTCAAGGATTTGCGCCTTGCTGATCTGCCCCTCAATCTTCAATGCCAGCAAAATTTCATAAATCTTGCGCGTAAAGGTTTTTTCGGTGGAAAGATAAAAATTGCGCGCCAATTGCATCGTGATGGTCGATGCGCCCTGGCTGCCCAGGCCGCCGAATTGCGCCAGGCCGGCGCGCAGCACGCCTTTGTAGTCCACGCCGCCGTGTTCATAAAAGCGCGCGTCTTCAATCGCCAGCACCGCGTCTTTCATGATTTTGGGAATTTGCGCCACGGGCACGAAGTTGCGCCGCTCTTCGCCGTATTCGCCCACCAACACGCCGTCTGACGAGTAGATGCGCATGGGCAGCTTGGGCCTGTAGTCAGTCAGCCCGCTGATTTCAGGCAGGTGCGGATAGGCAACGGCCAATGCCAATGCGCCAACCATCACCACCGACAACAGCACGGCCGCGGCCAATGCGGCCATTCCGGCAGCGGTCTTGAACAGCCAGCGACTGGCGCGGACAGCAGGGCCAGTCGCACGCGCTGCAGGCGTGCCGGGTGCAGCGGCAGGGCGCTTTGAAGCCCGTTTGGACTCGCTCATGGAACTCCAGCAAAATTGCGGCGGATTATAGAAAGGGCTTCATTGTCGCGAGCTCAAAAGAGCCGTCACCGCCTTTGACAAAAAGCGTTTGGCCTTGCATGGAAACAGCGCCTCGGCGGCGCAAGTGTGATTGATCGACAACGTTTGCGGCCTGTTTGCCGTGTTGACCGCTTGGTTGCGCTCAAACTTTACTGCTAGCATTCAAGCAACTTATTAACTGTTCGGCCGATTGTTGGTGGTCGACACCACGTTTCATGTGGCGCCTTTGGAGACCAACGTCGTGAGTTTTCTGGACACTCTGCTGGGCCACAAGCACCTGCCCATGATCGGGTTGGACATCAGTTCTTCCAGCGTCAAATTGGTCGAATTGGGCCAAGACGCTTCGGGCGCACTGGTTCTTGAACGCTTTGCCGCCGAAAGTTTCGAAAAAGGCTGGATCACCGACGGCCAGATCGAGAAGTTTGACGAAGTGGCGGAAGCTGTCAAACGCGCCATTGCCAAAAGCGGCACGCGCACCAAGAACGTCGTCATGGCCATGCCGCAGTCGGCGGTGATCACCAAGCGCATCATGCTGCCGGCGGGTCTGCGTGAAGAGGAGCTCGAATTGCAGGTCGAGTCCGAAGCGAATCAATACATTCCGTTTTCTCTCGATGAAGTCAGCCTTGACTTCTGTGTGATCGGACCGAGTCTGACGTCGGTCGGTGATGTCGAGGTGTTGATTGCCGCATCTCGCAAAGATCGGGTGCAGGATCGCCAGGGCTTGGCCGAAGCTGCGGGTTTGAAGCCCCTTGTGTTGGACATCGAGTCACACGCTTCGCGCTTGGCAATGAGCCGCATCGTTGGCGCATTGCCGAATGGTGGCAAAGACGCTCTGGTTGCCTTGTTCGAGATCGGCGCTGACACCACGAGCCTCAAAGTCCTGCGCGACGATGAAATGCTTTACGACCGTGACCAGGCCTTTGGCGGGTCACAATTGACGCAGTTGATTTCTCGTCAGTATGGCTTCTCATATGAAGAAGCTGAGCAGAAAAAGCTGGCGGGCGATTTGCCTGATGACTATGACGCCGCCATCTTGACGCCGTTCGTCGACAGCCTGTCTCAAGAGATTGGCCGGGCGCTGCAGTATTTTTTCACCAGCACGCCCCATCACAAAGTGCATTACGTGATGCTGGCGGGTGGAACGGCCGCCGTGCCGGGCTTGAAGGACCGGGTGACGGAGTTGACCGGTTTCGCTTCGGTGATCGTCAATCCCTTTCAAAGCATGAAGCTCGGCGGCGCGGTGCGGGAAAGCAAATTGCGCCGTGAGGCGCCGTCCTACCTGACCGCTTGCGGATTGGCGATGCGGAGGTTTCTGCAGTGATATTGATCAACCTGTTGCCGCATCGTGAAGAAAAGCGGCGGCGCAAGAAGCTGGCTTATTTTGCGGGTCTTGGCGTGGCTGCCGTTGTGGGTCTGCTGGCGGTAGGGCTGGCCTACACCGTGCTCCAGCAAATGATTTCCTCGCAACAGCAGCGCAATACCTACTTGAGCAGCGAGATCCATAAGCTGGAAGCGCAGATCAAGGACATTGCAACGCTGAAGACTGAAATTGAAGCGCTGAAAGCCCGCCAAAAGGCGGTTGAAGATTTGCAGCTCGATCGCAACGTGCCGGTTCACGTGCTCAACGAATTGGTGCGTCAAACGCCTGAGGGCGTCTACTTCACGTCCGTCAAACAAGAAGGCCAGATTTTGACGGTGGTGGGGATTGCGCAAACCAATGAGCGCGTGTCGGAGTTCTTGCGCAACACGGCTTACAACTCGCAATGGCTGGTCAAACCTGAACTGATCGAGATCAAGGTGGCCTTGGCGCAAACCGCTGCCCGCGAACAAAAGCGGCTGTTCGAATTTTCGGTGCGGTTGACGGTCAAACGGCCACAAGACAAGGCGGCGGGTGCGGTCGACGGTGTGGCGCCCGCGGCTAGCGCAGCTGCTGCCTCCGCTGTGACTGCTGCACCTCCCGCCTCTGCTGCTTCTGCCGCCGTTGTCAAGAAAAGCTGAGAACCGCGCCATGGTGACCCCCCGTTCCAAGTTGATCGATTCAAATCCCGTTGTGTCCAGGGGCTTCATGGACCAGTTCCGTGGGCTCAATCCCAACCAACCGGGGCAATGGCCGATCCTGCCGCAGCTGTTGACGTGGATTTTGTTTGGCCTCCTGTTCGTCATCGGCGGTTGGTTTGTCGTGCTGTCCAGCGCCAATGACGAGCTTGAAGCTGAGAGAGCCAAAGAGCCCAGTTTGAAGCAGGACTACCGAGCCAAGCTGGCGCAGGCCGTCAATTTGAACGAGTTGCGCAAACAAAAGCAGCAGGTCCAGGAATACGTGATACAGCTCGAGAAGCAGCTGCCCGGCAAAGCGGAAATGGATGCGCTGCTGTCCGACATCAACCAGGCCGGACTCGGGCGCGGTTTGCAATTTGAGTTGTTCAGACCGGGTCAGGTATTGGTCAAAGACTATTACGCGGAGCTGCCCATCGCCATCAAAGTGTCCGGCCGCTACCATGACATCGGGGCGTTTGCTGGCGATGTGGCCAATCTGTCTCGCATCGTCACTCTGCACAACATGCTGATTGCAAGCAACAAAGAGCCGGCAACCACTTTGTCGATGGAAGCAACGGCGCGCACTTACCGCTATCTGGATGCCGATGAGCTGGAGCAGCTGCGCAAGGCGGCGGCTGAGAAAGCCAAACAAGGGGCTAAAAAGTGAGGGCCTTGTCCTTGTGTTCCCGGGCTATGCGGGCCGCTGTGTTGGCAGGCTTGACGTTGTTGTCGGCTTGCACTTCGGAGCAGGAGGAACTGGCGCAATGGATGGCCCAGCAGGCGCGCGAAGTCAAACCCAGTGTTGAGCCGCTTTCGGCGCCGAAGAAATTCAATCCGCAGGCCTATCTCGCCTTCGACGGTGTCGAGCCCTTCAGTACGCAAAAACTGACCGTGGCTTTGAAGCAGGAGGCGCGGCAGCCCAACTCGTTGCTGGGGGCTGAAGTCAATCGTCGCAAAGAACCGCTGGAAGCTTATCCGCTGGACAGCATGTCGATGGTGGGCAGCGTCACCCGCAAGGGCAAGCCATCGGCTTTGCTGCGTGTAGACAACCTGCTTTATCAGGTCAAGCTCGGAGATCACTTGGGTTTGAATTACGGAAAAATCACGAAAATCAGTGAAACCGATATTTCCTTAAGAGAAATTGTTCAAGACGCAGCGGGTGAATGGATAGAGCGAACCGGCTCTCTTCAACTCCAGGAGAAAGCCAGATGAGGGCCACGCAATTGATGCAAGTGAGCGGGATGAAAAGACCACGGTGTGCGCAAATTGCCGTATGGGTCATGCTGGCGCTGGCCCCCGTGGCGGCGTTTGCTCAAAATGCCATTCAATCGATCAACAGTTCGCAACAAGCGGGCTCTGAAGTCGTGCGCATTGAGCTGGCCCAGCCATTGGCCAGTGTGCCCAGAGGTTTTTCGGTGCAAACGCCGCCCCGCGTTGCAATCGATTTGCCGGGCGTGGAAAACGCATTGGGTAAATCCATTGTCGACATCAACCAGGGCAATCTGCGCTCTGTCAACGTGGCGCAATCCGGTGATCGCACGCGGCTGGTGTTGAATTTGAAACAAGCCGCCAAGTACCGTGCGGAGTTGCAAGGCAATGCGCTGGTCGTGACCTTGGACACCGTGGCCAGTGCCGGCTTGCCAACACCGCCCAGTGAGCCCGTTCGATTCGCGCCGAGCTTGAACCGGTCTTTGCTGCCGTTGAAAGACATCGATTTCCGGCGTGCGCCCGATGGTGCTGGCCGTGTCGTCGTCGATTTGCCCAACAACCAGGTGGGAGTCGACATCCGCCAGCAAGGGCAAACACTGGTGGTGGACTTTCTGCGCAGCACGCTACCTGACAGCTTGCGCCGCCGCCTTGATGTCACCGACTTTGGCACCCCTGTTCAAAGCGTGACGACGCAGCAAAACGGTGACCGTGTGCGCATGGTGGTCGAGCCGCGTGGCGCCTGGGAGCACAGTGCTTACCAAAGCGACAACCAGTTCGTGTTGGAAGTTCGCCCGCAAAAAGTCGACCCCAACAAGTTGACCCAGGGCCCCGGTTATTCCGGAGAAAAACTCTCACTGAATTTTCAAAACATTGAAGTCCGGGCGTTGTTGCAAGTCATTGCCGACTTCACCAACTTCAATGTGGTGACCAGTGACACCGTAACTGGCAACGTGACTTTGCGACTCAAAGACGTGCCCTGGGATCAGGCGCTGGACATCATCTTGCAAGCCAAGGGATTGGGCTTGCGCAAGTCGGGCAATGTGATTTTGATTGCGCCCAAAGACGAGCTGTCGGCCAAAGAAAAGCTGGAGTTGGAATCGAAGGCGCAGATTGCATCGCTTGAGCCGCTGCGCACGCAGGCATTCCAGCTCAACTACACCAAAGCCGAGGAAGTGGCCAAAGGTTTGACCGGCCAGGCACCCGGACAGGGCGGCGGATCGAATGGCGGGAGCAGCAGCGCGACGCGCATCCTCTCGCCTCGCGGCAGCGTGATTTACGAAGTCCGGACCAACCAGCTGTTCGTCAGTGATACGCCTTCCAAGCTTGAAGAAATTCAAGCCATGATCCTGAAGATCGACATTCCTGTCCGCCAGGTGCTGATTGAGTCCCGCATTGTCGTTGCCAGTGATACCTTTGGCCGCTCACTGGGCGTGAAGCTCGGCGTGAATGACTTGCGCGGCGTGCGCGGCGGTATTCCGGGTTACGGCGTTGGCGGCAACAATTATTTGACGGTGGGCGGCAACTTGAATGCCGTTGGCGCCCAGACGCTGCAAAGCGGCACCACCGGGGTGACCTATGCGGACAGTAACTTCATTAACCTGCCCGCAACGGGGCAAAACGGTGAAACGCCGGCAACCTTCGCTTTGTCCTTGTTCAGTGCTTCTGCCAACCGCTTCCTTAATCTAGAGCTTTCGGCGCTGGAAGCCGACGGCAAAGGCAAGGTGGTGTCGAGCCCGCGTGTCATCACGGCGGATCAAAAGCAGGCGGTGATCGAGCAGGGCGAGGAAATTCCTTACCAGACGGCCACCTCCAGTGGGGCAACCGCGGTGACTTTCCGCAAGGCCAATCTGAAGTTGGAAGTCACACCGCAAATTACACCCGAAGGCAATGTGATTCTTGATGTGGACGTGACCAAGGATGCACGCGGCACCTCCGCTGGCGCCGCCGGCTTTGCCATCAACACCAAACACGTCAGAACACAAGTGCTGGTTGAAAACGGCGGTACTGTCGTGATCGGCGGCATTTATGAGCAAGCTGAACAGAACGACGTTTCCAAAGTCCCGTTCCTCGGCGATGTGCCTTACTTGGGCAACTTGTTCAAAACCACGAACAAGACCCTGAGCAAGACGGAACTGCTGATTTTCATCACGCCCAAAGTGGTGAATGATCGGCCAGGAACGCGGTGAGGCAAGGAATGAACGTCAATCGATCCGGTGAGACAGTACCAATGAATGCATTTTGGAAAAAATTGGCTGTTGCAGCCTGCGCATTTGCTTTAACAGCTTGTGGTGGCGGCGGTAGCAATTCTGGAACGTCGGTTTTCAGTTCGGCCAGCTCGCCGACGGTGGGGGCCGCGGTTGGTGGGCCAGTTGCGTCTATCGATGTGTTGCCTAGCGGCGCCACCGTTGGCACCAATTCGACGGACACGGTCACCATCACGGCCACCGTCAAAAATGCGCAAAATGTTGCGCTTGTTGCAGCACCGGTGGTTTTCTCGACCGACACCGGCACCTTGACTTCCGCGGTGAGCGTGACCAGTTCGACGGGCCAGGCCACTGCCACCTTGTCTGCCGGCGCCAATAAAACAAACCGGGCCGTTTTGGTCACCGTTACTTCGGGTGTAGTGAGCGGTACGGCCATTGTCAATGTCGTTTCTGCAAGCCCTGCATCCGTCGATGTCGTCGGTTCGTCAAATCGTGTGGGAACGGGAAGCGTCCCTATCCGCATTACTGCAGTTGTTAAAACAGTTGGAAACGTAGCGTTGGCCAATGCGCCTATTCAGTTTTCTGCCAATACGGGCAATTTAGTCGCCGCCGTTTCGCAAACCGATGCCACTGGCGCGGCAACCGCCCTGTTTGATCCAGGTGCTGACAAATCCAATCGCACGGCTACCATCACGGTGACCTCGGGCAGCGTTTCAGGCACGCTTGCGGTGGTGATCGACGGTTCATCGATCAGCGTTGCAGGCCCGTCCACCCTGGCACTCGGTGCAAGTACCGACCTGTCTTTGAAAGTGACGGATTCAACAGGCGCCCCTATTGCAGGGGTGCCGGTCGGTCTAACGGGCATCCTTGGCAATATCCCGGCAGGTACCAAAGTTACCACCGACAGTGTAGGGACTGCCAAATACACCTATATGGCAAGCAACCCAGGCGCAGACGTTGTCACCGTTAATGGGATTGGCGTGACAGTGTCTTCCCCTCTCGCCATCAGTGGGCAAGACTTTTCATTCACTTCACCTGTTGCGGGTGTAACGATTCCCGTAGACCCTGCGGGCATCTCCGGTGCTTCGGTTTCAGTGCGCTATTTGATCAATGGTGTTGCGCCAGGTGCCGGCCGTTACAAAGTGCGTTTTACGTCTACTGCAGGGAGCTTTTTGCCCTCTAGCGCCAGCAGTGGCATTGATTTGGTGGCCGGTGTTGCGTCCGTACAGGTTGCTTCCAAATTCGCTGGCCCCAGTACGCTGCAGGCCACGGTCTTCGATCCTGCGGCGCCAAATACCGTTGTGGCGCAATCTGCACTGCAGGTCCAGTTCATTGCGGTAACGCCCAAGTCATTGGTGTTGCAGGTGTCGCCTTCGGCGATTGGCCCCAATGCCGTGGGGTCGACCACTCAGCAAGCCGAAGCGCGCGCCACTGTATTGGATGCTGCCAGCAATCCAGTTGCAGGGGTGGCGGTCAATTTCAGCAAAGTGACGGATCCCAGCGGCGGCAACCTTTTGCAGGCTTCTGCCATCACCGACTCAAACGGGCTGGCAAAAGTCCAGTATGTTTCCGGCGCCTCTTCTACGCAAACGGATGGGGTGACGCTTCAAGCAACAGTGGCCACGGACTCATCCGTCACCAACACTGCAAAGCTGACGGTCAATCAAAGTGCATTGTTTATTGCACTTGGTCAGGGCAACGATATCTCGAACGTCAATCCAACGACTTATCAAAAGCAATGGACGGCGTATGTCACCGATTCAACCGGTGCTCCCGTTCCCAACGTGACATTGACAATCAGTGCATTGCCAACCCGTTATGGCAAAGGATCGTTTCAGTGGAATGGCACGGTATGGGCGTCAAGTACCTACACAACCTCTTTCCCGTTGCCAGGCGGTGATCCACTTGTAATCTTGCCTAGCGGTAAAAATATCACCTGTGCCAGTGAAGACACGCTGTTGAGCGGTATCGCCAAAAACAATGGATTTTTGGATGCAGGTGAGGACGTCAATGGCTCTGGCAAGCTGGAGCCTGGCAATGTGATCAGTGTCAACGGAGGTGCTGGCAATACAACCCTGAAGACCGATGCCACTGGTTTTTCCATCATCAACTTGCAGTATGCAGAGTCGTACGCTTATTGGGTGGAGATTGCACTGAAGGTGTCTGCCACAGTTGCGGGAACAGAATCCAGCAACACGGCAACTTTTTTTGTGCCTGGATTAAGTGCGGATTACACACAACAAACCGTGGCACCCGCTGGCGTTGTCAGCCCGTTTGGTGTGGTGGCAAGCTGTTTGTCACCCAATTGAGTTGAGTGCAGTTTTCGATCGCTTTGATCGGCATGCCCGGCTGTGGGAAATCCACAGTCGGGCGGCACTTGGCGCGTCACCTGCAGCTTCTGTTTTTTGACTCCGATCACGAAGTCGAGCGGCGGGTTGGCAGTTCCGTCAAAACGTTTTTTGAGCGCAAGGGTGAAAACGCCTTCCGGGACGTCGAGCAGCAGGTGATCAGTGAGTTGATGGCGGGCGCGCCCGCTGTCATTGCGACGGGCGGCGGTGCCGTGCTGCGCGAAGCCAACCGCTGCGGCCTGAGCCAGCAGTCGACGGTCATTTACTTGCGTTCAACGCCCGAAGAGCTTTTTCGGCGTTTACGCCATGACACCCAACGCCCGCTGCTCCAGGTCAGTGACCCGCTTCGCAAGCTGCGTGAGCTGTTTGAAAAACGCGATCCGCTGTACCGGGCAACGGCTGAATTCGTGATTGAAACCGGCCGCCCGTCGGTGCCGACGCTGATCAACATGGTGCTGATGCAGCTGGAATTGGCAGGTTTGGTCGACCCGGCCCGCACACCTTCTTCACTGCCCTTGGCTTGATGTGAAAGGAAGGCGCTCGCCAAACTGAACTGCGCTGCTGAAAGGCATGCAGGTCATTCCCCGGCATCGCTTTAAACTGTTTTCATGACCGCTTCCGCTTCCGCTTCCGCTTCCGCTTCCCCGTCGCACGTCAAAGTCCACATTCCGCTAGGCCCCTCAGGGTATGACATCCACATTGGCTCCGGGCTGCTCGGTCAGGCGTCCAGCTATGCCGGCTTGCCGCCATCGGCCGCGGCGCTGATCGTGACCAATCCGACGGTGGCGGCGCTGTACTTGCCGCCTTTGCGCGAAGCGCTGGCGGCGCATCACCGCGAGGTGCATGTCGTCGAGTTGCCTGACGGCGAGGCGTTCAAGGATGCGGCGTCACTGAACCTGATTTTCGACGCGCTGCTGCGCCATGGTTGTGACCGGCGCACGCTGTTGTATGCATTGGGCGGCGGTGTTGTGGGCGATATTGCGGGTTTCGCGGCCGCAACCTACATGCGTGGCATTTCCTTCGTACAAGTGCCCACTACGCTGCTGGCGCAAGTCGATTCATCGGTGGGCGGTAAAACCGGCATCAACCACCCGCTGGGCAAAAACATGATCGGCGCTTTTCACCAGCCCCTGCGGGTGGTGGCCGACCTCGCCACACTGGCCACGCTGGCGCCGCGCGAGGTCACCGCCGGGCTGGCCGAAGTCATCAAATATGGTCCCATCGCCGATGCCGCTTTTCTGGATTGGATCGATGCCAGATTGAGCGATCTGCGCGCCGGCGACCTGGCAGCGCTCGCCCATGCCGTGCAACGCTCGTGCGAAATCAAAGCCGCTGTCGTGGCCGAGGATGAACGCGAGTCAGGCTTGCGCGCCATTCTCAATTTCGGCCATACCTTCGGCCATGCGATTGAAGCCGGCCTCGGCTTTGGCGCTTGGCTGCATGGCGAGGCCGTGGGCTGCGGGATGGTGATGGCGGCCGATTTGTCGGCTCGGCTCGGCTTGATTGACCCCGCGTATGCGGCGCGGATTGCGCAAATCGTTCAGCGCGCCGGCCTGCCGGTCAAAGCGCCCGCGCTTGGCGCCGACCGCTACCTCGAATTGATGCGGCTGGATAAAAAATCACAGGCCGGCCAGATCCGTTTCGTGGTCATCACCGAGCCCGGCCGCGCGGCGGTGCGCGAGGCGCCCGATGCATTGGTTCGGGACGTCATCGCGGCGCATTGCGCCTGAGGATTGAAGGGCGGCGGGTATGGTTGACGTTTGCGCCGGGGCATTCGCCATGCGGCTGAAGCCTTACGCGTGCGACCCGCAGCAGTCGCGCGGCCGGCGCATCGCCGAAGCGCCAGCCCCCACGCGTGACGTTTTTCAGCGTGACCGTGACCGCATCGTCCACAGCACCGCATTTCGCCGCCTGGTCTACAAAACCCAGGTGTTTTTGAACCACGAAGGCGACCTGTTCCGCACCCGGCTCACGCATTCGCTCGAAGTCGCGCAACTGGGCCGCTCGATGGCCCGCGCATTGGGGCTGAATGAAGATTTGGTCGAGGCGATTGCGCTGGGCCATGACTTGGGCCACACGCCGTTCGGCCATGCCGGCCAGGAGGCGCTCGACGCCTGCCTCAAGCGCTGCGCAGGCCCAGGCCACGGTTTCGAGCACAACCTGCAAAGCCTGCGCGTGGTCGATGTGCTCGAAGAGCGCTACCCTGCTTTTGACGGCTTGAACCTGACGTTCGAAACGCGTGAAGGCCTGCTCAAGCACTGTTCGCGCCGCCACGCCGAGGCCTTGCAACGGCGCGAACCTGGTGGCGTCGGCCAGCGCTTCCTCGATGGCACCGCCCCGAGCCTGGAAGCGCAGCTGTGCGATTTGGCCGATGAAATCGCCTACAACGCGCACGACATCGACGACGGCGTGCGCTCTGGCCTGATCACCCTCGAGCAATTGCTGGAGGTGCCGCTGGTGGCGCGTTTTCATGACGACGTGCTGGCCGAACACCCGCAACTGCAAGGGCGCCGGTTGCTGTACGAGACGGTCCGCCGGCTGCTGTCGCAATCGGTCTACGACGTAATTGACACCGTTTCCGCCGCATCGGCTGCCGCGCCGCCTGCCGAGGCCAACGCTGCCCATCGGCCGCTGACGCCGCTGCTGGCTTTCAGCGCCGCATGGCGCGAGCAGAGCACGGTGCTGAAGCAATTTTTGCGCGCTCGGCTTTACCGCCACCCGCAAGTGGCCGGCATGACCGACCGCGCGCAGCAAGTGGTGCGCGAGCTGTTCGAGGTGTACAGGGCATCGCCCGAACTGTTGCCCGTGCCTGCGGCAGGTGCGCGCGCGCCGCACCGCCAGGTCGCCGATTACATTGCGGGCATGACCGACCGTTTCGCCATCCGCGAACACCAGCGTTTGACGGGAAAAACCTTGTTTTGAACAACGCTTTCCGTCGACGCGCCTTATTCTTCAAGCCTTGTCAGTCTTGCCTTTGAAAGACACCATGCCCCAGACCCGCAGCACAACGCCCGCTTCCGTTTGCCTGCCGACGGCACAAGCCTTGCGCGATGCGGCTGAACAAGGTGGCCTGTACCGCAAGGCGCACGAACACGACGCCTGCGGTGTGGGCTTCGTGGCGCACATCAAGGGCCATAAAAACCATTCCATCATTCGCCAGGGCTTGAAGATTCTCGAGAACCTTGACCACCGTGGTGCCGTTGGCGCGGATGAGTTGATGGGCGATGGGGCCGGCATCCTGATACAGATTCCCGACGCGTTCTACCGCGCGGAAATGGCCGAACGCGGCATCCAGCTGCCGCCGCCGGGCGACTATGGCGTCGGCATGATCTTTTTGCCCAAAGAACACGCGTCGCGGCTGGCCTGCGAGCAGGAGCTCGAACGCGCCATCCAGCGCGAAGGCCAGTTGCTGCTGGGCTGGCGTGACGTGCCGGTCGACGCCGACATGCCGATGTCGCCCACCGTGCGCGCCAAGGAGCCGGTGATTCGCCAGGTCTTCATCGGCCGCGGCCCCGATGTGATCGTGCCCGATGCGCTGGAGCGCAAGCTCTACGTGATCCGCAAAACCGCGTCCAGCGCCATCCAGGCGCTGCAGCTGACGCACAGCCGCGAGTACTACGTGCCCAGCATGAGCTGCCGCACCGTGATCTACAAAGGCCTGCTGTTGGCGGGCCAGGTGGGTCAGTACTACAAAGACTTGCAGGACGTGCGCGCCACCTCTGCACTGGCGCTGGTGCACCAGCGGTTTTCGACGAACACCTTCCCTGAATGGCCGCTCGCGCACCCCTACCGCATGGTGGCGCACAACGGTGAAATCAACACCGTCAAAGGCAATTTCAACTGGATGCGCGCGCGCGAAGGCGTGATGAAATCGGCCGTACTCGGTGACGACCTCAAGAAACTGTTCCCGCTGATTTACGAAGGCCAGTCCGATACCGCCTGCTTCGACAACGCGCTCGAACTGCTGCTAATGGCCGGCTATCCGATCGCGCAAGC
>JANXMO010000097.1 GCA_025354615.1 Burkholderiales bacterium
TGAGCTGGCCCCAATGGAGACCATAAATCGCTTTCGGCTAGCGCATTCAAAAGGCGAACTTCCGATTCGCCAACGCGAAAGCCGCTTCCCATTAGAGATAGGCGACCACATCAGCTACGTTTTGGACATACTGAAACTGACCGAACTGGACGCTTGGTTGCATTTATCGGTGGGCTACGGCTTTCCGATGGCCGAAGGCGCCAGCCTGTCGACAACTGCTGGGCAGGCTTCTATGACACAAGAACCCGCGCCCGACCGTGGCAAGCGGGTGAAGCGCGCGGCGCTGATTGAGAATAACCGGCGCCGCTGGCTGACTATCGAACGCGACCTGAAGGACGCCGCGACAAATGGGCTTAGCAAGGCCGCGAGGGATTACGCCGCTGTTGGATGGTGGTGGGAAGGCAGCGCGATTCAATGGGCGAGCGCACGGGCGAAGGTGCAGGACGTTTCCCCTGGGCTGGCCGGCATAACGAGCAGGGTTCATTTAATGGGAGGGTGAACCTGCCGGATTGCTGCCGAAACTCTGCCGAGTTCCTTCCCGGATTGCTGCCGCGAGGTGCCGGGTGCAAATGATGCGTAACCATGTTCAACGCACCCTACCGGGCAAACATGGAAAACGCAACGTATCAAGGTCCAGCAGCCGCCTTTAACTTCCCCCCACTTGACCGCGAGACGCGGGCCGCAGTCAACACCGAAACCGCTGCTTATCACCTGAGCCGCGAGCCGCAAACATTGCGCGTCTGGGCCTGTCGTGAAAACGGTCCAATGCGCCCAATTCGTGTTCATGGCCGACTCGCATGGCCTACGGCAGAAATTCGCCGGCTATTGGGGGTGGCGTAATGAAAAACGCCCACTCCACCGAAGTAGAAGCGGGCGGACCCGGCACGGGCGCCGTGATTATCCACTGTGGCACTTTTCCGGCAAGGCACGCGACCCTTACGGCCGAAGTGCTTCGACGGTTCCTTGAAGGCGAACGCCTAGCAAGCCTGGAAGCTGTACACGATGCCAGCACGACGCGGCTTGCCGCTGTCGTCGAATACTTGCAACGACGCTACAACTGGGTTATTGAGCGCCAAGAAAAAGCAAACGGTTGCCGTGATGGTCGCGTGTCATGGGTTACTGAATATTCGCTCATGCCCGAGACGATTGCCGCCGCGATGGCTGCCAACGCGGGAAGCTGGTGCGCCAGCGTTAAAAGCGCACGTGCCAAGCTGCGCGCGACCGCATCAGACGCTTACCGTTTTGCTGCTCGCGCCAACGCCAGACAGGTAACACGGCGGCCGGGTAGTTTGCTCAATGGAGAAGGAGTCTCCACATGAGCTGGCTGTCCGTCTGGCTAGGTACATGGTGGCCCTGCGCCATCGTCTTGGTGCCGTCTGCGGTTTACCTGTTGGCGCTGCTAATTCGCTGGGGGGGTGCTGATGTTGGCTGACCTTGACCGTGCACGCGACGCACTGCAAGCGATTCCGCCCGACCTGCCGCGCGACGAATGGGTACGGGCCGGAATGGCCGCCCATGCTGCCGGCCTGTCGTTCGATGAGTTCGATGCCTGGAGTTCAGGCGGCGGCAACTATGACGCCCGCGCCGCTCGCGATACGTGGGGCAGTTTCCACAGCGGGAAAGGGGTGGGGCCTGGGACACTGTTCAAGATGGCCGCGGATGCCGGTTGGAGCGCAGGCATGGCTCACAAGCCGGCCAGACATGGCAAAGCATCAGCACCTCCCCAGCAGCCCGCGCCGGCTTGGATACGCACGGAGTTGACCGCCGCGGAGGTATGGGGCCGCTGCAAGCCCGCCACCGAGGAACACCCCTACATCGTTCGCAAGTCAGCCGCAGGCATCCCCTTGAACATGCTGCGGGTGTTACCTGCCGGCGACCCGCTGCGCATCGTCGGTGAAAGCATGGCCGG
>JANXMO010000209.1 GCA_025354615.1 Burkholderiales bacterium
CGGCGCAGCCAAAACCGGCACGGCGGGAGGCTGACCATGAAGCCACTCCTCAAGCCGCTCATCGCCTGCGCCCTGCTGGCCACGGTGGGTTTCGCCCACACGGCAGGCGTGCCAGAAGCCAGCCCCAATGACCCGCGCATCCGCGTCATTCCTTACAAGGCCAACGACGTGACCGTGATTCGCGTCCAGCGCGGAATCGTCACCAGGATCATGCTGGAACGCGACGAAAAGATTGAAGTTCCTGTAGTGGGCCTCAGCAGCGACTGCAAAAGCGAGACCGACGAATGGTGTATCAGCGCACTTCTCGGCTCCAACCAGATCTTCGTACGTCCGCGTGACAACGCAGGCCGCAACAACATGGAGCTGCACACCAGCAAGCGCGACTATTCATTCGCTTTTGAAACCGTGGGGGAAAGTGACTTCAAAGGCAAGCGCAGCGACGCCGGCGTTCCCTTCTACCGGGTGGTGTTCGATTACCCTCGTCTCAAGCCTTTGAATGAAAACATGTCATCCGCCGAACGCGCCGCGTCGGTCGAGGCCCTGCTGCGGCGCGTTGACATCTCTGCAGCGAGGCCCCTACCGCAGCAAGTCGAGCTGGATTACGGCATGACCCCCGTGCAGCGCCTCAAAGCTGAAGGCATCCAGATCCGCAACACGCAGTACAGCAAACAAGTGCTGACGCGCGGCGAAGACGCCGATCCGACCATGGTGTTCGACGATGGACGGTTCACCTACTTCGAGTTTCCCGGTGATCGAGAGATCCCGGCCGTGTTTGCGCACGGCAGCGATGGCGAACCGACACGCGTGAACTGGCACATGAGCGGCAATTTCGTGGTTGTGCAGCGCACCGCCCGAAAGTTCACGCTTCGTCTGGGCGACGCGGTGGTGGGCGTCTTCAACGAAGCCTTTGACCGCACCGGCATTGAAACACCCACCTCAACCGTCTCCTCTGCAGTCATGCGGGAAACCAAAGGAACCACGCCATGACGACGGAGCCCAACCTCATTGAGCCAAGTGATCCGTCCAACCTGAACGCCGCCCCCAGAGCGCCTGAGGTAATCGACGACATCGTGTCGGTCAACAAAAAAGGGAGTTCGGACAACAAATTGGCCAAGGCCATCTTTCTGCTGCTGGTGGGTGCGATGCTGGTTGGCGTGATGGCCTGGTTCAGCCAGAACTGGCTCAACACGCGCAAAGCGGAAATGAGGGCCAACAGCGGTCCAAAAGCCGCAGCCGACACCACCCAAGTCTTCAACCCAGAAAAAACCGGCACGAGCGTCCCAAAGCCAAAACTCGGATCTGACAGCGGCCTGCCGGCACCCTCGCTGGCGGCCGCTTCCAGCCCGGTCCAGCCCGGCGCTTCAAAAGACGACGGCATCCGGCCCCTGCGTGGCGCTGACGGCAAGGTGATGGTAAATGCGCAAGGGCGTGCGGTGGGCGTGGACAAGGACGGCAATGTCATCGAAGTTCCCGCCATCACCGCGCTGGTTGGAGATCCCACGGGCCGCAAGCCATTGCCAGGCGAGGGCGCCGGCAACACCAGCGCCGGCTCGCAAGGGTCGGGCGGCGCACAGCAAGCTGCTCAAAAGCCGCCGAGCCGCTACGCCGGTTCCCTGTTCGTCGGGGAACCCGCCAAGCCATCGAATGTCAACACCGCCACCGGACCTGACGGAGCCGGAAACGCGCCGAGCGCCGGCAGCGGCGCCCAAACACAAGCCCAACAAATCGCTGACATCCTGCGCAGCGCAGGCATGGGTGGGGCGCAGGCACCACGCGCAGGCGGCGGGTCGACCCCGCCATCGACTACGGCAATCCCGGCCTTTGGACAAGCCCCTGGCGCCGCGGCCGGAGCCTCGGCTGAACAGGCCCGGCCAGGAACCATTGGCAGCGCGCTGTATAGCAGTGCCACACCGGTGACCCTGGCCCGGCGCATGACAGACCAGAACCTGCTGTTGCCCAAAGGCCGGCAAGCCGACTGCGTGCTGACCGGCCGCATCGTCGACGAGGTGCCGGGCTTTACCTCCTGCGTGCTCGCACAAAACCTTTACTCGGACAACGGCCGGGTGCTGCTGCTCGAACGGGGCAGCGAGCTCACGGGCGAGTACGGGGTGACCAATCAATTGGGCCTTGAACGGCTGTTCGTGACTTGGTCAAGGTTGAAGACACCCGAGGGCATTGAGATTGACTTGTCGTCGCCGGGCGCCGACCGCCTGGGCACTTCCGGCGTTCCGGGCCACCTGGACAACCGCTGGGGCGCCCGCGTTGGCGCCGCCTTTCTGCTGTCATTCGTCAAGGACATCACAGTGGCCATCATCAACAAGCAGACGCAAGCGGGGACAGGCGCCACCGTCAGCGTGCAGGCGGCTCCAGGTCAAAACACGATGAACGCCTCGTCGGCGCTCGCCGAAGAAGTCATCAAGCAGACGATCAAGGTGCGTCCGCGCATGACCATCAATGAAGGCGACCGCATTTCTGTCTACGTTGCCCGCGACCTCGACTTCTCCCCTGTCTACGCCCTCAAAACGGCGGGCACGGCGGGCATCACCCGGTTGTTGACGCGATGACAGCCGTACTTGAACTGACGGCCAGCCGCAAGGCGGCAGCGGCCTACGACTATCAGCAGGCCTTCGGCGACGACTCGGTGTTCGGCGAGGTGCTCGCCAGCGACACGGTGGTGCGGAGCTACCTGCGGCCGATCAAGCGGCACATGTTGGAACACAACGCCACCGAAATCTGGATCAACAAGCCGGGTGAATTGGTTATTCAGCTGGAGACCGGCAACCTGACGGTCGAAGAACCGGCGCTGGATTTTGCGGCCCTGGAAGCGTTCGCACAAGCCATCGCGGTGTACTCGCCGCAGCAGCAAACCGTGGGCACGCGGACACCGCTGCTGTCGGCCACCATGCCGGACGGCGAGCGAATCCAAATCGTTCTGCCACCAGCAGTCGAGCCGGGCATGGTGAGCATGTCGATCCGCATCCCAAAATCAGACGTTATTCCGCTGGCACGCTATCGCGACAGCGGCGCGTTCTCCAAATTTATATGGCCACGGCCGGACAACCTGGTCGAGGCACTGGCACAGTTGTCGCCAGACGACCGCCACTTGGCTAAATTGCTCGCCGACGGCAATCTGCACGACTTTCTGGTCGCCTCCATCCTGGCGAAGAAAAACACCGGCGTGATCGGTGACACCGGATCGGGCAAGACCACGCTGATGAAA
>JANXMO010000212.1 GCA_025354615.1 Burkholderiales bacterium
CGATGCGCATGCAGGTGGCATCCAGCAGGCGCGCCAGCGTGGCGAGCACGTGCGCACGCGTGGGCGCGGCGGCCGAGGCAGCGTCCGTCACATCCGCCAATGCACGCTGCACCTGGGTGCGGATACGTGGCAGCGCGGCACCGAATTCGCGCAGGTGATCGAATTTCGTTTGCCCGCGGCCTTGTTGCCACTCGGCGTGGTAGCGGTATTGCTTGCGGCCGCGGGCGTCGCGGCCACGCGTGCGCACGTGCTCGCCACGCTGGCGCGCCTGCTGGATGCCACGTGCATGCGCATCGGAAACGCCGAATACGCGCGCGACAACGGCTCCTACGGTTTGTCCACCTTGCGCAGCCGCCATGCCGGCGTGCACGGTGACGAATTGCGCCTGTCTTTCGTGGGCAAAAGCGGGGTGCGCCACCAAGTGCGCCTCAACGACCGCCGTGTGGCCCGCGTCGTGCAGCGCTGCCGGGAATTGCCGGGGCAAGCGCTGTTTCAATGGGTCGATGACGACGGCGGGATGCACCACATCGGCTCGGGCGACGTCAACGCCTGGCTGGCTGACGCCGCCGGCATGCGGGTGACGGCAAAAGATTTTCGCACCTGGCATGGCAGCGTTCACGCCTTGGAGTTGACACTGGCCGCCTGTGCTGCCGATGCCGCGCCTTGCCACGCGCGAGATGTGCTGGCGTCAGTGGCCAACCGCCTGGGCAACACCCCCGCGGTTTGCCGCAAGGCTTACATCCATCCCCATGTACTGGCGCTGGGAGAGGCGCTGGCCGACGCCGCAGCGCGTGCCGAATTGCAAAACCAGCCGTGGGCCCAAGCGGCGCCGCCGCTGCGCGGCTTGAATGCCGCCGAGCGTTGCCTGATGGCTTTGCTGCAAGAAGGCGTGCAAAGCCCGGCCCTGCCCAAGCGCCGCACCAGTCGGCCGGGTTGATGGGCGTTTGCCGTCCATCAACGAACCGAACGCAGCCCTATCGTGCCAACCCGCCTTGCAGCGCTTGCGCAAAAGCGATGTGGTTGCCGTCGAGGTCAGTCAGCATCAATGTGCGAACCGCCTCGGCATCGCCGCGTTTGTTCCACGCAATGCCTTGTTTCAACAGCCGTTCCGCTTGCGCGTCGATGTCATCGGTCGCCAATGTGACCGAGCCGCCGCCGGCGCGTTCTGCCAACTCATAAACCTGCAGCCAGCCACCGCGCTCAAACCGCCATTCCGCCAGTTCGCCCATCGGGCGGTTGTCAGGCGCGCGGTCCAGCAGCCGGGTGTACCAGACCACCGCGTCTTCGAGATGGTTGACCGCCACGCTGGCAATTGCATTGCAAATGGACATCGAGGCTCCCTGAGGGAAAAAATCATTGCGCCACTTCGGCCAGCACCCGCAGCCAGTCGTCGACGAAGCGGCCGATATTGAAACGCTCGCGGGCCGTGCGCTGGCCGGCCTGGCCCCACTCGCGGGCCAGGCCGGGGTCGCTTAACAGATGGCGCATGGCATTGGCCAATTCCGGCAAGCGGGTGTCGACATAGCCGTTGCGGCCGCTGTCAATCACCGTCACCAATTCCGTCGTGGCCAATCCCACCACCGGCAAGCCGGCCAGCATTGCTTCAATCACCGCCAGGCCCAGGCTGGTGTGGCGAATCGGGTTGAAGAAAAACCGGTGCGCGGCCATGACCTCGGGCAGCTTGAACTGCGGCACCTCGCCTGCGCCGCCCATGTCTTCGCTGGCCATGCCGACCAGCGTCAACGGCAGTTCGGCAGCCATGTTGCGGTAGACGTCGACGCCCAGCCGGCGGCCACGCTGCAGCAGGTGGTTGACGACGACGAGGCCACGCTCGGTCGTGCCATGCCACGGCAGCTCGGCCAACGGTTTGACGCCGTGCTCGACGATGCGCCAGGGCGTGCGCCCGTTGTCCCACAT
>JANXMO010000249.1 GCA_025354615.1 Burkholderiales bacterium
CCGGCCAGCAGTGCCAGCGCGGCGCTCTGCAACAAGGCCGTGTCGCCGCGGCCCAGGCCGTTGTCGCTGGCGCGGCCCAGCACCAGCCACGACAGTTTGTCGATTTCCGACAACTCCGGCTCGCTGAACAGCCGCACCCGCGGATTGAGTGCACTGCCGGTGATGCGGACGCCAACGCGGGTGTCCAGGTCAGGCCGCGTGGCTTCGATGTCCAGCCGTGGGTTGTCAGCAGCGCCTGCGAAGGTGATGGCGCCGCGGTCGATGCTCAGCTTTTGTCCGTAGGCGGCATAAGTGCCGTCCGCGGTGCTGACGGTGCCGTTCAAGGCCAGCCGGTTGTTGGGCGAGGTGATTTGCAATTGCCCGCGCAGGCCGCTGTCCAGCCCACGCCCGCGCAGGCGCAGTTGCCGGCCCAGATCGACCTGGAGGTTCAGCGCCACGCGCTGGCTGCTGGCGGGCGGGGCCGCAGCCGGCGGCGCTGCCGGTGCGGTGGCCGACGACGACGCAACGGCAGTGCCGCCGCGCCGCACGACCACGTCGTCCGACAGATGGGGCGCGTCGCTGCGCGTGAAATCGATCAGCCCTTCGTCGACCTTGAAGCCGCCATCGAGCGTCAACGCCTTGCGTTGCAACAGCAGGCGCGCCGCGCCGCTGGTCACGATGCGGCGGTCCACCCGACCCAGCAGCTGGAAGCGGTCGGCTTTCAACGCCAGCGCGGCGCGGGGTTTTTCACCGAGTTCCGCATCGCCGCTCAGCGTCACGCTGCCGCCGCCGCCACGGGCGCTGAAGTGGTCGATGTGCGCGGTGGCGCCCGCCAATTGAATGGCCAGATCGCCTTCCGTCAGATTGACGCCTTCGACGAAATTGCGCGCGCTCAGGTTGCTACCCAGCACCCGGCCGGTGTATTGCGGAGCAGCAAAGCGCCCGCCGATGCTGGCACTGGCGCGCAGCGCGCCACCCAGCCGCCAACCCACCGGCACCCATGCGCCCCAGGTGCCGAGGTTGGCGACCTGCAGCTCCAGCACGCCTTCCACGGGCGCCTGCGCCGCCGGCCAGGTGTCGGTGGCGGCGGTGCGCACCACCACCGCGCCCGCCGCCACGCCCAGCGCCTTGCCGGCCAGCGCCTGGGTGAAGTTCCACACGCCGTTGTCGGCGTTCAGGCCGAGGCGCAGGTCGCTCAGGCCCAGCGCTTGTGTGCCCAGTTCATCCGTCACCGTCAGGTCGCCCCCGCTGCGCTCGATCACCACGTCAGCACGGAAAGTCGGGGCGCTGCGCACTTCCAGGTGGCCGCCGAGCGCCAGGTCGCCGCCCCAGCCAAAGCCGGGCTGGGCGCGCTGCAGCAGCGGGGCAACCGGCAGTGGCTCGAGCTCGGCACGTGCTTCCAGCTGCGCCGGGCGGCCGCCGGGTGCCGCGGCCTGCCAGCTGATGCGATCAAAGCGCAGCACCGCGCCCAGCGCCTGCAAACGGCCGGGTTCGACGGCAATGCGCAGCGGCTCGGGCGCCCACAGCGTCTGCACGCTGACGTTTTCCATGCGCAACAGCGGCGGCGTTCGGCTGTCGCTCGGGCCGCTGCGGGCTTCA
The DNA here is from genome assembly GCA_025354615.1 of Burkholderiales bacterium. Lineage (GTDB taxonomy): Bacteria > Pseudomonadota > Gammaproteobacteria > Burkholderiales > Burkholderiaceae_C > JANXMO01. The sequence goes on from JANXMO010000249.1 coordinate 1,579, forward strand.
AGCTGCTGCACACGGCCTCGCCAGCCGCTGGCACTCGTCGTCAAGGTGGCGGAAGAGGGAAAAATCAACCCGCCTTGCACGTTCAACACCGCCTGGGTGCGCGGGCGGTTGCGTGGCGGCAGCGGGTTTGGCGTACCGGCCACAGTGGCCGGGGCCAGGGCATTGGTTGCATCTTCCGCAATCGGCAAACCTGCCGTCGCCTCGGCCCACGCCGGCGGCAGCGCGGTGGATTGCGCTTGCAGTGCCAGCGTGTGGGCTGCCGCCGTTCCCTTCAACTGCAGGCCGAGGGTTTCGAGCGACGGCCCGGCTTTGCCGTCACGGCCCGTCGAGGTCAGGCCGCTCATGTTCAACTGCACGTCGACGGGTGACTGCGCCGCCATGCCCAGCTGCCAACGCGCCTGAACGTCTTTGATCCGCAGCGCCGGCACCGCCGTGCCGGGCGCCGCAAGCAGCAGCGCCTGGCCATCAAGCTGGCCGCTGCCGCTCAGTGCCGGCCAGCGCCCCTGCAGCCGGGCCTCGGCGCGCAGCGCGCCGCCCAGCGCACTGCCCGGCGCTGAGCCGCCTGTCGCCAGCCGCCACAGCGGTGACAACGCGCCCAGCGCAGGTGCATTCAAACTGATGTTCAATCGATCGCCATTCGCTGTCGCCAAGCCCAGTTGCCCGTTGGCATCGACCTGGTTGCCCGCCAGTGCCGCGACCAGCGACACCGTCGTCACCCCCCGCGCCGCGCGCTGGGCTGACAACCTGCCACTGAGCGGCACGCCGGCCAGCAGGCTGGGCTCGATTTGCACATCGGCGTGGCCCGCCACGCTGTCCCACTGCAACGCGGTGCCAGCCAAGGCCAGGCTGCCGTCCACATTCGCCTTGGCGTTGAGCCGGTGCGAGCCCCGTTGCCCCTGCAGCAGCCCCGCGCCGCCCGGCCACCAGGCCAGTGGGTCAAAGTCGACCAACGCCGCGCGGCCGGTCACCTGCCACGGTGCAGGCTCGCTCTGTGCAGCGCGAGTGGCAGTGCCGCTCAGCTCGGCACTGGCGCCGCTGAGCGTGGCCAGGGCCTGTTGCAATTCGATGCGGACGGGGCTGGCAGTGGCTTTCAGTTGCAGACGGGCGGGTGGCGACGCGGCATTCGAGTTTCCGGCTGCTGTTGCTTTCGCGTTTTTATTCGTCAGCGGGCTGGACAAGTCGGCGTGCAAGTCAACATGGGCGCCGCCCGCCGCCCCCGCATTCAAACCGTGCGCAGCCAGCCCGATATGGCCGCCCAGCGTCAACACCGCCGCCCGTGCATCCAGCAACGAGGGCCGCAAACCCTCGAGCTGCAAATCGATCTGCGCAGTGGCCGGCGCCCAGCGGCCGCTGCCCGTGATGCGGCCAGCCACTTCGCGCTGCGTGCCGAGCTCCGCGCTCAGCCGCCGCACCTCCAGCGCAAGCCCGGCGGCCGGCTGGCCTTGCAGCTCGACATTCAAGCTGCGCAGCGGCAGCAAGCCCTCATTCCAGCGGCCCGCGCGGGCGTTGTCGAGGTGCGCGTTCAGCACCGCTGGTTGGTCGGCGCCCGACATCTGCACCGTGGCCGTGCCGGTCAACGCCGTCAGCGGCGCG
>JANXMO010000313.1 GCA_025354615.1 Burkholderiales bacterium
TGCCCGCGCGCGCCACCGTGGCCTACCGCCTGAGCCTCGACGAATACAACGGCCGCCAGCGGGTGCAGATGATTGTTGAAGCCGCCAGCTGAATGCGGTGTTTGCCTCCGCGGAAACGCTTCTTTGCAACCGCGCAAATCCGGCTTTGCAACGAGCCCGTATGCTGAATCGTCCATCAGGAGGTAAACACATGCAGTCCATGAAAGCGCAATGGCGAATCGGCCTTGCAATGACCTTGCTTGCCTTGCAGGCCAGCGCACAGGACGACCACCGCCACCGGGGCGACGCCGTGCGCGGCAACCCACAGCAGCTGCGGTTCGACGGCCGCTACCACCACGACCATTACTACCCGGCGCGTGGCTACGTGGCCCCCGCGCTGCCCCGCGGGGCCGTCAACATTGGCTATCGCGGCGGCTCCTACTACTTCCACAGCGGCGTCTGGTTTCGCCCGTGGGGGCCGCGCTTCGTGGTCGTGGCCCCGCCTATCGGCATCACCGCGCCGCTGCTGCCAGCGGGCTATGTAACGCTGTCGATCGGCGGCTCGCCGTTTTATTACGCCAACGGCGCCTATTACACCGCCACGCCAGGCGTCGGTTACACGGTCGTCACCCCGCCGCCGGGCGCCGACACCGCCGCCGCCCCACCGCTGCCTCCCGCCGCACCCGACCCCGTGATCTACCCCCGCAACGGCCAACCCCCCGAACAAACCGAAGCCGACCGCCAGGCCTGCAACAGCTGGGCCACCACCCAGCCCAGCGCCGTGGCCGACGCCAGCGTGTTCCAGCGCGCCGTGGCGGCTTGCATGGATGGGCGGGGCTACACGCTGCGCTAAAAAATTTGGTCAGGCTCGTTTGGTGAGCTGGGGAATTGAGAAGATCAGTCACTTCGAAACCAAGCCTTCCACGTTGAACAGGTGTGGAAGGCAATTTCAAAAGTGGCCTGCATGGAAGAAATTTCTGCTCAAGACCTGAAAACCATTCTTCACTCCAAACGCGCCAACATCTACTACCTGGAACATTGCCGTTTGCTCGTGAATTCCGGGCGCGTCGAATACGTCACTGATGCAGGCAAGCGATCGCTGTACTGGAATATTCCGATCGCCAATACGACGACGGTTCTGCTGGGCACCGGTACATCGGTCACCCAGGCTGCGGTGAGAGAGTTGGCAAAAGCCGGCGTCATGCTGGGCTTTTGCGGCGGTGGCGGCACACCTTTGTTTTCAGGCAACGAACACGTGCTGGAAGTGGCTTGGATGTCGCCGCAAAGCGAGTACCGGCCCACCGAGTATCTGCAGCAATGGGTGCGTTTCTGGTTTGATGACGCGTTGCGCTTAGGCGCGGCGAAAGCGTTTCAGCAAGCTCGGCTGGCGCGCCTTCGGCAACATTGGAGCAGCAGCAAGGCGCTGCGCGAGCAGGGCTTTGCGCCTGACTTGGCGGCGCTTGACACAGCGCTGGCGGCCACAGCGGCTGTCATGGCGGTCGCTCCAGATTCCATGAACTTGCTGACCAACGAGGCGCGTCTCACCAAACAGCTCTATCGGATGGCCGCCCAGAGCCTGAACTATGGCGACTTCACCCGGGCCAAGCGAGGGGAGAGCACAGACTCGGCCAATCAATTCCTGGACCATGGCAATTACCTGGCTTACGGCCTGGGCGCGACAGCGGCATGGGTGCTCGGAATTCCTCATGGTTTGGCGGTGCTCCATGGCAAAACACGGCGCGGCGGCCTGGTGTTCGACATCGCCGATCTGGTCAAGGACGCCGTCATCCTGCCCCAGGCATTCGTTTCCGCCATGCGCGGCCACACCGAGCAGGAGTTCCGGCAAGCCTGCATTGAGGCGCTGACGCGCAGCGAAGCGCTCGATTTCATGATCGACACCCTCAAAGCCACCGCCCAGGCTTTTGGACGAGCCGCTCAAGGACCGAGAGAACCTACGGAGGTGCCCGGGCCATGAACGTGCTGCTGATTTCCCAGTGCGACAAACGGGCCCTCACTGAAACCCGCCGCATCCTCGATCAATTTGGCGAGCGCCGGGGTGACCGCACCTGGCAAACCCCCATCACTCAAGAGGGCCTGGACGCCCTGCGCCGCTTGCTGCGCAAGACGGCGCGCAAGAACACCGCCGTTGCCTGCCACTGGATTCGCGGGCTGGACCACAGCGAACTGCTGTGGGTTGTCGGCGACCGGCAGCGTTTCAATGGCCAGGGCGCGGTGCCGACGAACACGACGTCGCGCAACGTGTTGCGCAGCCAGGATGAAAACGATTGGCACAGCGGCGAGTTGATTCGATTGCTGGTGGATATGGCGGGGCTTTTGCATGACCTCGGCAAAGCGATCGACGCCTTTCAAATGCGCCTGAAAAATGCTTTGGAGGGTCGCAATCTGGTGCGGCACGAATGGGTTTCGCTGCGTCTTTTCGAGGCGTTTGTCGGCGCAGACGACGATGCAGGCTGGCTCGCGCGCCTCATCTCGCCAACACCTGATGACGATGCACGCTGGCTGAAGTATTTGCGCAGAGATGGCTTGGACGACTCGTGCGATTCGCCGTTCAAGACCTTGAAAAAAGCCCCTTTGGCGCAAGCCCTCGGATGGCTCGTCGTCACCCACCACCGATTGCCGCAACTGCCGGACCGCAAAGACTTCCGAATTGCATCGTTGCCAGGTTTGCTGATGCAACTGCAACCTTCCTGGAACGAAAAAGCGTTCGTTGGTGCAACTGATCGCGCTGCGCTGCAGCCGTATTGGCGCTTTCCGCATGGCCTGCCGGTCACGAACGAAGTCTGGCGCCAGCGCGCTTCTCGCATTGCGCTCCGCCTGTCGAAGTTGGCCTTGCCCGCAGGACGATCGCCGTCGCCGGCATCGGTGCTGGACAACCCGTTCGTGATGCATCTGAGCCGCCTGGGACTGATGCTGGCCGACCATCACTACTCCCGTCTGGAAGGTATGCATGCGGAACGGGTGACGGTCAAAACGACGAGTCCCTTGCTCGCCAATACGCGCAAGGACGGCTCGCCCAATCAGTCGCTGGACGAGCACCTGGTCGGGGTCGCTCAACATGGCGCCGAAATCGCGCGCTTTCTGCCGCGGTTCGAGAGGCATCTGCCGCGGCTGGGCTCTCACAAGAAGCTGAAACAGCGCGCACAAAACGAGCGCTTCCGCTGGCAGGACAAATCGGCCGATCTGGCCGCGAGTCTGCGCGAGCCCGCTCAGCAGCAGGGTGCCTTCATCATCAACATGGCCTCCACCGGCTGCGGCAAGACCTTGGCGAACGCCCGGATCATGTACGCCTTGGCCGACCCGGCGCTGGGCATGCGCTGCGCCTTTGCGATGGGTCTGCGGACCTTGACTTGGCAAACCGGCAAAGCTTTTCGCCATTTGCTGGGCCTGGGAGATGACGAAGTCGCCATTCGCACCGGCGGTGCCGCGAGCAAGACGCTGTTCGAACACTACGAAGCGCAGGCGGAAGCGACCGGCTCCGCATCGAGCCAGGCGCTAGTCGACGAGGACTCTTATGTGAGCTACGAGGGGCAGCTCGATCATCCCTTGCTGCGCCGTGCCGTTGAAAATCTGGCAGTAAAGCGGCTTCTGCTGGCGCCGCTTCTGGTCTGCACGATCGACCATCTGACGCCCGCAACCGAAAGCCAGCGTGGCGGACGGCAGATCGCGCCGATGCTGCGCCTGCTGAGCAGCGACCTTGTGCTTGACGAACCCGATGACTTCGACTTGGCCGACCTGCCGGCGTTGACTCGACTGGTCCACTGGGCCGGCTTGTTGGGCTCGCGCGTGTTGTTGTCGTCGGCCACCTTGCCGCCCGCGCTGGTGCAAGGCTTGTTCGAGGCGTACCGAAACGGCCGCCAGCATTTCCAGCGCAATTGCGGCGCCCGTCCGGAGGCTGCCGATGCACCGCCCGCGGTGTGCTGCGCGTGGGTCGATGAATTCGACCAGCAGGCGCAGCAGTGCCAGGATGCCGAGGGCTTCCGGCAGATGCATGCGCGTTTCGCAAAGCGGCGTCAAGAGGAACTCGTCAAGCTGGCAGCGACACCGCGTCGTCGGGCGGAGCTGGTTCTGTGGCAAGGCCCCGCCAGCCGGGAATTGCCGGAACTGGCGCAGGCCTTCGCGCCGCAGGTCCTTGCAGCCGGATTGCGTCTGCACCGGGCGCATCACAGCATCGACCCCTTCAGCGGCAAACGTGTGAGCTTCGGCCTGGTCCGCATGGCGAACATCGAACCGCTGTTCGAAGTGGCGCTGGCGCTTTTTCAACAAGTGCTGGAATCGGGCGTTCGGGTTCATCTTTGTGTCTACCATTCGCACCATCCGTTGCTGGTGCGATCGGCGATCGAACAGCAACTGGACAGGGCCCTGCAGCGTCACGATCCCGATGCAGTGTTTTCTTTGGTCAATATTCGGCAGCGCCTCGATGCTTCCGAAGAGCAGGATCACCTCTTCATCGTGCTGGGCTCGCCCGTGACGGAAGTGGGCCGAGACCACGATTACGACTGGGCCGTGGTGGAGTTTTCCTCCATCCGGTCCCTGATCCAGCTGGCCGGCCGGGTGCGGCGACATCGGCCCGGCGCTGTTTCCACGCCGAACATCCTGGTCTTCAACCGCAATCTTCGAAGTTTCACGAATCCCGGCGAGGCGGCTTTCTGCAAACCCGGCTTCGAACTCGACGAAGGCCCGTTCCGGCTCGCAGCCCACGATCTGCAGAAGTTGATGAAGGCTGCTGATCTGGCTGTCATTGATGCCCGCCCGCGCATCGTCGAGCCGTCGCCCTCCTTGAAGCCGAGTGAACGCCTGGTCGATCTGGAACACGCCCGCCTGCGCAATGACATGCTTCCACAGCGGCCCATCGCTGCTCCGATGCCGACACTGGGGCGGGTACGCGGTTCAGTGGCGCACCCCGCAGAAACCGGAACCCTGAACGCCAGCACCTGGTGGCAGCAGCCCCCACGAGACGCGCTGTTGACAGCCTTGTTGCCGCAAAAGCACCCGTTTC